>NZ_JBEYEW010000014.1:0-215200 GCF_040634095.1 Streptomyces sp. NPDC007205 | reverse complement strand
GCGACTGGTACAGCGCGACCGCGTCCGCCTTGAACTGTGGCGGATAGTTCTTCATGACCACGAGATGTCCGTTCTCAGATCCTCAGGATCCAGTGTCTCGTGTGTCCAAGATCAGGGGTCAAGGCCCATGCGCTCTCTCCGGAGGAATTGGCCGGGCGCCCGGGGTTGCTGCCGAGCGGCTCCCAGCACCTGGTCAATCCGCCGACCGAGGTACCCAGCAGAGACGAGACCGTGGACGCGTGGCTGAAGGCGCAGGCGCAGGGGGATTTCCTGGCCGCTGGCGCCGCCAGGAATCACCCGTCACGTCAGGCCGCGAGAGCCACGCCCAACACCTGCGCCGCCTTGCCGATCGATCCCGGCAGGAGGTGCCGGTAGATCTTGAATGTGACGTCGACGCTCTTGTGTCCCATCCACTCAGCGACGTCTGTGATCGGGATGCCGTTGCCCAGACAGTTTGACGCGTAGAAGTGGCGGTTCCCGTAGAGGATCATCCCTTCGGGGATGTCCACCTTGCCAGCTGCCCTGATCCGCTTCCACTGGTTGTCCATCCCCCAATGCGGATACGGCTTGCCAGGGTCGGTCGGCTGACGCAGCAGGTAGCCGTCGAACGTGCCGTACTTCTCGGCATACCACTCGATCGTCTCCCTGATCCGAGCGGGGAGGGGCACATCGCGGTAGTCCCCCGCCTTCCGGTGCTTGAGCGGCCCGTACTGGCGAGTAGACAGTACGGGCCGCTCGGTGGCCCGGTACACGTCGTCGGCCACGATGTTGTTCAGGTTCACCGCGAAGGCCTCGCCGTTACGCAGACCGCACCCGCTCATCAGATCGACGACCAGGATGAAGGCGTCGTCACCAGCGGTGCGTATCGCTCATAGCTGTTCGAGGGACGGAATCACCGCCCGAGCCGGGTCATACTGCGGCGGCTTGACACCAACCAACGGATCGTCGGAATAGAGGCCAAGTCGATGCGCCTCAAGGAGCACTGCGCGCAGTTTGTCGAACGCGTTGGACTGCCTCGCCACACCAACACCATTGCGTTCCATCGTGCGGATGAAGCCGTCGACCACCTTGTGGTCGAAGGAGTGCATCCGCCGGCTGCCGAGCGCCGGGTAGAGGTGGTGCTCCAGCAGTGAGTCGAGGTGCCGTACCGACGAGAGAGACCGGTGCGCCGTATGGCCACGCACGCTAGCAGAAAACGAAAACGATTTTCAATAAGTTCGACAAAGGTGGCCGCACCCACCCTGCGGACATGGGCCCGCTCGAACCGACCAAGGTCAACGCCGGTTCGGCGGCGTCCATCGAGGACTACGACGACTACTGGGGCGACAGGGCCAAGGGCCCTGGAATCGACGCACCATCCGCGGCGGGCAAGCGGCCAACTGCCCCCGGCTGATGCCCGGTCGGGAGCTGGACGGCATCGCCCGGCGGACTGCGCCCTCGCTCAGCGCCGCACGCCGAGCGCCGTCTCCTCGGCCCGGTCCGCGTCGGCGGTGTCGCTGAGCCCGAGGCGCAGGTGCTCGATGTGGTAGACGGCCTGGTCGAGGAGTTCGGCGACGTGGTTGTCGTAGAGCGCGTAGATCACCGAGCGGCCCTGGCGCCGGCCGATGACCAGGCCGAGGTTGCGCAGCAGGCGCAGCTGGTGGGAGCAGGCGGACTGCTCCATGCCGACCTCGGTGGCGAGTTCGGTCGCCGCGCACGGGCCCTCGCGCAGGCGGGAGAGGATCAGCAGCCGAGAGGGCGTGGCCAGGGCCTGGAGGGTGGTGGCCACCCGGGCGGCGCTGTCCGCGTCCAGGCGCGTGCGCGGGACGGGGGTGTTCGCGGGAGCTGCTCCATGGCCCATGACGGCCATCATACAAGCGATACTTGAAGAGGTCTTCATATGTACCTGTATGGTGGTTGAGTCGATCCGTCCCGCCCTCCCGAAGGGTTCTTCGTCATGCCTTCCACCCTGACCGAGCGGCCCGCGCCCGCCTCGACCTCGCGCCCGGATGCCACTCCTCGGCGGCGGACTCGGGTGTTCGCGCTGCCCGAGGCTCGCTGGGCCGCGGCGGCCACGGTGTTGTTCCTGCTCGCACTCCCGCTGCAGCTGACCGGCGCGCCCGCCTGGATGTGGGGACCGCTGTACGGACTCGCCTACGCCGCCGGCGGCTGGGAACCGGCGCTGGCCGGACTGCGGGCGCTGCGGGAGAAGACCCTCGACGTCGACCTGCTGATGATCGTCGCCGCGCTCGGGGCGGCCGCCGTCGGTCAGGCGATGGACGGCGCTCTGCTGATCGTCATCTTCGCCACCTCCGGCGCCCTGGAGGCGCTGGCCACCGCCCGCACCGCCGACTCGGTGCGCGGCCTGCTCGACCTGGCTCCGGCCACCGCGACCCGGCTGCGCGGCGACGGCAGCGGCGGCGAGGAGACCGTGCCCACCACCGAGCTCGCCGTCGGCGACACCGTCCTGGTCCGGCCCGGCGAGCGGATCGGCGCCGACGGGCGGGTACTTGACGGGGCGAGCGAGGTCGACCAGGCCACCATCACCGGAGAACCGCTGCCCGCCGCGAAGGAGCCGGGCGACGAGGTGTTCGCCGGCACCCTCAACGGCACCGGTGCCCTCCGCGTAAGGGTCGAGCGGGATGCCTCCGACTCGGTGATCGCCCGGATCGTGCAGATGGTCGAGGAGGCGTCCGAGACCAAGGCGCCGACCCAGCTCTTCGTCGAGAAGGTCGAGCAGCGTTACTCGATCGGCATGGTGGCGGCCACGCTGGCCGTGTTCGCGGTGCCGCTTGCCTTCGGCGCCGCGCTGACCGGGTCGCTGCTGCGGGCCATGACGTTCATGATCGTCGCTTCGCCGTGCGCTGTCGTACTGGCGACCATGCCCCCGTTGCTGTCCTCGATCGCGAATGCCGGGCGGCACGGTGTGCTGGTGAAGTCGGCCGTGGTGATGGAGCGACTGGGTCAGGTGGACGCGGTGGCGCTGGACAAGACCGGCACCCTCACCGAAGGCACCCCGCGCGTAACCGATGTCCGGCCGCTGCCGGGCTCCGGGCTGAACGAGAACGAGCTGCTGCGTCTCGCGGCGGCGGCCGAGCACCCGAGCGAGCACCCGCTGGCCCGCGCCGTCGTGGCCGCCGCCCGCGCCCGGACTCTCGCCCTGCCCGACGCGGAGGACTTCACCTCCACACCTGGCGTCGGGGTCACCGCCGCCGTCGACGGCCGCAAGATCGCGGTCGGCTCCCCCGTCCGACTGCTGTCCGGTGCCGAGGACGCGCACACCGCCGCCGCCGAACTGGAGGACGGCGGACGCACCGCGGTCCTGGTGGTGGCCGACGGCACACCGGCCGGCGTCCTGGGCATCGCCGACCAACTGCGGCCGGAGGCCGCCGCCACCGTCGTATCGCTCACCTCGCTCGCCGGAACGCCTCCGACGCTGATCACCGGCGACAATCCTCGCGCCGCCGCCCGCCTGGCTGCCGAGGTCGGCATCACCGACGTCCGGGCCGGGCTGCTCCCGCAGGACAAGGTGGCCGCGGTCCGGGAACTGGAGCAGACCGGCCGCAAGGTCCTGGTCGTCGGCGACGGCGTCAACGACGCGCCCGCCCTGGCCGCCGCCCACACCGGCATCGCCATGGGCCGGGCCGGCTCCGACCTCGCGCTGGAGACCGCCGACGCGGTGATCGTGCGAGACGAACTGGCCACCGTGCCCGCCGTGGTGGCCCTCTCCCGCCGTGCCCGCCGCCTGGTCGTGCAGAACCTCGCCATCGCCGCGCTGTTCATCTCCGGCCTGGTCGTCTGGGACCTCACAGCCACCCTCCCCCTGCCCCTCGGCGTCCTCGGCCACGAGGGCTCGACCGTCATCGTCGGCCTCAACGGCCTACGGCTGCTGCGCGAGGCGGCGTGGACCCGGGCCCACGCAGAAGGCCGGCGCTGACCGTTACACCCCACGGCCCGCTGCACCAGCGCTGGTGCAGCGGGCCGTGGCCGTGCGACTGCTTCGACAGCGCCTCGGCTCGGACGCCACAGGCAACACATGACCGAGAGTTCATATGGACATGGATTTCATTTCCATCTACGGTGGAGGTATGCCGACCCGGCACCAGCCAGTAGGGGGTGATGCGCCATGGGCGGCCGGATGACCCGACAACGCAAGGCGGTCACGCGGGCACTCGCGGGCTGCCAGGACTTCGTGTCGGCCCAGGAGTTGTACGCCCTTCTGGTGGCCGGCGATCACGCGATCGGCCTGACCACCGTCTACCGCGCCCTGCGCGAGCTGGAGGCGGACGGCGGCGTGGACGTCGTACGCGACGAGACCGGCGGGCGGCTCTACCGATTGCGCCCCGCCGACGGGCACCGCCACTACCTGATGTGCCGTGACTGCGGTCGAAGCCGCCCGGTGGACTCCGAGGTCGTCGAGGAGTGGGCGGGCCGGATCACCGCCGAGACCGGCTTCACCGCGGTCGAGCACACCGTCGAACTCACCGGCGTCTGCGCCGACTGTCTGCCCCGCGCAGACGGCGTCCGGCCGTCCGGGGACGAAGGAGAAGAACCGCCATGCCACTGGGATCACGCCCGGGCCCCCCGGGACCCAGTCCGCAGCTGCGCGAGCTGAAGGGGACCGTACGCGCCCTGCTCGCCCTCGACGACGACACCGCCGTCATGATCCGCCAGCTCGCCTGCACCGAACCGGGCTGCCCGCCACTGGAAACGGTCGTCGTCGTGCTGCCGATGGAGGGCGCGGCCCGCCGCTGGACCCTGCACCGACCCGCCGACGAAATCACCGAGGACGACCTGCGCGCCGCCCTGCGCGCCCCTGAACAGCACGACTAGGAGACTGAATTGACCACCCCCGAAACCGGCGAGCCGCGCGACGTGGGGGCACCCCCGGACGAAGTCTGGGGGAGGGTGCCCGTCACCGTTCTGACCGGCTTCCTCGGCTCCGGCAAGACCACCCTCCTCAACCGCATCCTCACCGAGCACCACGGCATGAGGATCGCGGTCATCGAGAACGAGTTCGGCGAGGTCGGCATCGACGACGCCCTCGTGCTCGACGCCGAGGAAGAGATCTTCGAGATGAACAACGGCTGCATCTGCTGCACCGTGCGCGGGGATCTCATCCGCATCCTGGGCGCGCTGATGCGGCGCCGCGAGAAGTTCGACCACATCCTCATCGAGACCACCGGACTGGCCGACCCCGCGCCCGTCGCCCAGACCTTCTTCATGGACGACGAGATCGCCTCCCAGCTGCGCCTGGACGCCATCGTCACCCTCGTCGACGCCGCCCACGTCCTCCAGCACCTGGACGAGGTCAAACCCGAGGGCGTGGAGAACGAGGCCGTCGAGCAGATCGCCTTCGCCGACCGCATCGTGCTCAACAAGACGGATCTGGCCGACGAGGAGACGATCGCCGAGGTCGAGGCACGCGTACGGTCCATCAACGCGCCGGTGCAGATCCTGCGCGCCCAGCACGCCGCCATCGACCTCCGCCAGGTCCTCGACGTGGGCGCGTTCGACCTGGAGCGAGTGCTCGCCGACGACCCCGCCTTCCTCACCGAGACCGAGCACCAGCACGACACCACCGTCACCTCGGTCGGCATCGAGCTGGCGGGCGAACTCGACGAGGACCGGCTGAACGCCTGGCTCGGCACCCTGCTGCGCACCAAGGGCGTCGACCTCTTCCGTTCCAAGGGCATCCTCGCCATCGCCGGAGCGCCGAAGCAGTACGTCTTCCAGGGCGTGCACATGCTGCTGGACGGCACCTTCGGACGCGACTGGCGGGAGGCCGAACCCCGTACCAACAAGCTGGTGTTCATCGGCCGCCACCTCGAACGCGAGGCCCTCGAACGCGGCTTCGCCGACTGCCTGGCCACGGCGGGAGCGGTCGCGTGAGTACGACTGTGGAGTCCCCGCTCGCCTGGGACGCCGGCGTCGATGACGCGCCCGTCGCGCTCAGTGCACGCGGCGATCTGGTCGCCGTCGCGGGGGCCGAGGGGACCGTGAAGGTCCTCGACGCGGCGATGGGCGCCGAGATCGGGTCTTTCGACCTTCCCGGAGGCGCACTCAGCATCGCGCTCTCCCTGGATGCCGGGCACGTGGTGGCGACCGGGCCCATGGGCTACGCCGTGTGGCGCCGCTCCGACGGACGTGCGACCGTGCGGGAGTCCGGCGCCTGGTCGGCCGCCGCCGCCTGGGCCGACGGCACGCGGGTCGCCGTCGCCTCCGGCCGCCGCGCACTCGTACTCGACACCGACGGCGAGGAGTTGTGGCGTACGGAGCCCGCCGCGTCCACCGTGACCGACGTGGCCTGGATGCGGCAGGGACGGCGCCTGGCTGTGGCCGCCTACGGGGCCGTGCGCTGCCACGAACGGCACACCGAGAAGCCCGTCGCCACCTATCCCTACGTCGGCTCGCATCTGGCCCTCGCCGTCGCGCCCACCGGTCGGTGGATCTGCAGCGGCAACCAGGACGCCTCCATCCACATCTGGAGAGCGCGCGACGGCGGCGAACTGACCATGTCCGGCTACCCGGAGAAGGTCTCCCGCCTCGCCTTCGACGACACCGGCTTCTGGCTGGCCGCCGACGGCGCACCCGACGTGACCGTGTGGGACTTCTCCGGCAAGGGCCCGGAGGGCACGGCACCCCGCTCCCTGCGCTGCCACGAGACGATCACGGCGCTCGCCTGGCGGCCGGGCGCCGCCGGACACCTGGCCAGCGGCGGCGCCGACGGAATCGTGGCCCTGTGGCACGCCACCGCCGGACGCCCCGAGGCACGCCTGCAACCTGCACGCGAACTGGAAGGTACCGGCGCGCCGGTCGCGGCGTTGGGCTGGGCCGGACCGCACCTGCTGGCGGTCGCCTGGCGCGACGGGCGGGTGCGGACGTACGGCGTGCCCTCCCGGACCGCCCTGTGAACCGGTCCGCCACGCCCCGGCCTGCCACAAACCGGTCCGTGCTCCGGGCCGCCACGCCCCGTCCCTGCACCCTCGTCGTGTGCCGGGGCTGCTGCTGCGGCAACCCGCGCAAACACCCCGGCACCGACCACGCCTGGCAACTGGACCGGCTGCACGCCGGCGCGGCGGAACACGGCTTCCAGGTCCGTACGACGGACTGCCTCGGCCCCTGCGACCAGGCCAACGTCATCGTCGTCCAGCCCTCCACCGCAGGGCGCCGGGCCGGAGGCCGTGCCGTCTGGGTCGGCTTCGCGATGGATGACGACAGCACCGACGACCTGCTGCGGTGGGTCCAGGCGGGTGGACCCGGTATAGCCGAACCGCCCGCCACCCTGGCGCTCCAGTTCATCCGCCCGCCGCGCGAGGCACGCACCCGTGCACGCCGATGACATCGACGCCGACGGCCGCGACATCCTCGCGGCCGCCCGGCTCGACGAAGCCACCGCCGCCTCCGTCGCCGCCACACTCCAGGCCCTCGCCACCCCGTCCCGGCTGCTGATCCTCACCACCCTCCGACAGGGCCCCCACGCGGTGGGCGAACTCGCCGCCGCTGTCGGCATGGAACAGTCCGCGGTCTCCCACCAACTGCGCCTACTGCGCGCCCTCGGCCTGGTCACCGGCCGCCGTGACGGCCGACGCATCGTCTACAGCCTCTACGACGACCACGTCGCCCAGCTCCTCGACCAGGCCGTCCACCACATCGAGCACCTGCGCCTCAGCGTGCACGACCTCGACTGACGCAGTCTCCACGAGCACTACCGCGGACACACCGGCGCCACCGGCGGTTCACTCGCCTACCGCGGCAGCCTCACAAGACCTGCATTGACATGGCCTTGACCAGCACAAGACGGCGGCCGCATGGTGAAACCTCCGGCTCGCAGGTGACCTGACAGGTAGTCAGTCAATGCTGTTTTTCGCCATGTGGCCGTACCGAACCGCCTGAAACCGCACGGAGGCTTCATGCATCGCCGCGAGATACCCCCCGGATCCCTGGAGAACCGCCTTCACCGACCGAGACGGCGAGTGCGGCGGATGGCGGCTGCCCTCACCGCGATGCTCACACTCACCGTCACTGCCCTCACCATGGGCCTGGCCACCGGGGTCCGGGCCGCCGCCGCTCTCTCGGCCGTCCAGCACGCGTCCGCCTCCTCGGGTACGACCGGCTTCGGCTGCGCCCATCCCTCACAAGCAGGACAAGCCCGCTGCTTCGGCGTCTTGAAGGCCCACCGCACCGCCTCGGGCCGGGTGTCACCGTTCACCACCGGATCTCCGACCACGATGGGGTACGTGCCGTCCGATCTGCGTTCCGCCTACAAACTGGCCGGTACCTCGGGATCCGGTCGAACGGTGGCAATCGTCGACGCCATGGACGACCCGAAGGCCGAGTCCAACCTGGCCACGTACCGCAGGGCCTACGGTCTGCCGTCGTGCACCACCGCGAACGGCTGTTTCCGCAAGGTGAACCAGAGTGGCAAGGCTTCGCCGCTGCCCTCCGGTGACTACGGATGGGCGGAAGAGACCAGCCTCGACCTCGACATGGTCTCGGCGACATGCCCTGGTTGCCACATCCTCCTGGTCGAGGCGGACTCGGCGGACGTCGCGGATCTCATGAAGGCCGAGGACACCGCCGCCGCCACTTCGGGCGTGGTCTCTGTCTCCAACAGCTGGGGTGGGTCCGAGGACAACACCGTCACCTCCTTCGACTCGCACTTCCACCACCCCGGCGTCGCGATCACAGCGAGCTCGGGTGACTCCGGTTACGGCGTCTCCTGGCCGGCCTCCTCCCGGTACGTCACTGCCGTGGGCGGCACCTCGCTGAGCAAGGCGTCCAACTCGCGCGGCTGGACCGAGACCGCATGGAGCGGCGCGGGCTCGGGCTGCTCGGCGTACGAGGCCAAGCCGTCCTGGCAGCATGACCCGGGATGCGCCAAGCGCACCGTCGCAGACGTGTCGGCGGTCGCCGACCCCAACACCGGGGTGGCGGTCTACGACACGTACAACAGCTGCGCCGGCGGATCGTTGTGCGACACCGAGCTTCAGCTCGGCCTCGCACAGGGGGCCGACGGATGGGTCGAAGTCGGAGGCACCAGCGTCTCGTCGCCGATCATCGCGAGCGTCTACGCACTGGCCGGAAACACCTCTCGGGTCGTCAACGGCTCGTACCCGTACAGCCACAGGTCGGCGCTCAACGACGTCGCTTCGGGCAGCAACGGCTTCTGCGGCGGCAGGTACCTGTGCACCGCGGGGCCGGGATACGACGGGCCGACCGGTCTCGGCACACCCAAGGGCACCGGCGCCTTCTGACGGCAGCGCTCTCCGGCCGACAAGGGCTGGGTGCGCGTCGCACTGCAGCGGCGCGCACCCAGCCCTTGCCCCGTCTCAGTCCTCCAGCCGGTCCCGGACCACACGCTCCAAGCTGTGCCTGGCCAGCCGGGTACGGAAGCCCCGGGCCGAAGGGATTCCCTGTCTGCAGCCGCGCGAGCCTCAACGCGCCGCAGACATGGGCTTGTTGAGGCTCTGGTTATTTGACAGCTCGCGGTTCACACCCTCAGCCTATGCTCATGACATCCATTTTCAATACAGGAAGTGGCTAGCCATGCGTGTTGCCTTCGTCGGCAAGGGCGGCAGCGGCAAGACGACCCTGTCGGCCCTCTTCTCCCGTCACCTGGCGCACTCGGGCGCGCCCGTCGTCGCGATCGACGGCGACATCAACCAGCACCTGGCCCACGCCCTCGGCCTCGACGAGGACGAGGCCTTCGCCGCGCCACCGCTCAGCGCACGCACCGGCGAGATCAAGGAGTACCTGCGCGGCACGAACCCACGGATCACGTCCCGCGACGCCATGGTCAAGACGACCCCGCCCGGACACGGTTCCCGGCTGCTGCGCCTGCTCGGCGACGACGAGATCCACAGCCACCACGTCCAGGAGGTCAGCGGCGTTCCGCTCATGGTCACCGGTGCCTTCGAGGAGAGCGACCTGGGAGTGGCCTGCTACCACTCCAGGCTCGGCGCGGTCGAGCTGTACCTCAACCACCTCGTGGACGGCCCCGGCGAGTACGTCGTCGTCGACATGACCGCGGGCGCCGACGCCTTCGCCTCCGGACTGTTCACCCGCTTCGACATGACGTTCCTGGTCGTGGAACCGACCCGCAAGAGCGTCTCCGTGTACCGCCAGTACCGCGATCACGCGGCCGAGTTCGGCATCCCCATCGCGGTCGTCGGCAACAAGGTCACCGGCGAGGACGACCTGCTCTTCCTCAAGGAGCACGTCGGCGAGGACCTGCTCGCCCACTGCGAGCAGTCCTCCTACGTACGCGCCCAGGAACAGGGCCGCGGCCACGGCGAGCTGGAGCCGCACAACACCCGCACCCTGGACCTGCTGCGCGCGGCCGTGGACGCCCGCACCAAGGACTGGGCGGCCTTCCAGAAGCACGCCGTGGAGTTCCACCTGCGCAACGCCGCCGCCTGGGCCAACGAGGCCACCGGCCAGGATCTCGCCGGCCAGATCGACCCGGACTTCCGGCACGGCCCCACGGCACTGACCGCCTTCGCCTGAGCCCCACTGCCTCAAGACCAGAACCAGAGAACAGGACAGCCCTTCATGTCACTCGACGTCTCCCCGCAGCTGCTCGCCGAAGCCGAGAACGGCGAGGTACGGGAGCAGGACTTCGTGGAAACGGTGCGCACCTCCCTGCCGTACGCCTACAGCCTCATCGCCCGCCTGGCCGCCGAACTGCGCTCCGGCACTGCCGAGTTCGCCGACAACCAGACCCCGCCGCCCTCCGAGAAGGAGCGCGGCCAGCTCCTGCGCGCCCTGTCCAGCGACGCCATCCGCGGCAGCCTGGAACGCCACTTCGGCATCGCCCTCGCCTTCCAGAACTGCCACCGAGTCGCCGCCTTCCGCCCCGAGGCACGCGGCGGCGAGACCCACGCCCGCTTCACCTCCGTGCGCGCCCAGGTCCTCAACCAGTCACCGGAGTTCCGCGACTGCTGAGCCGCTTGCCCGGGGGTCAGCGGATCGCGACGACGACGCAGCTGTCGCCGTACTGCCAGACAGCGCCGGCCCGTCCGAACCCCGCACCGCGCAGAAGGCGGACGTGGTCGGCCAGGGACAGGCGGGCCGCGCCGGCGGTACCGGCGGCCGGCAGCCGCTCGCGGCGTACGGCGAGGAGGTCGGCCAACTCGGGCTCCCCCGCGGCGGCCGTCCACCAGGAAACCCAGTCCTCGTGGGCGAGGGCCCGCTGCCGCTCGGCCCGACGGCGCCCCACGCACGCTGCCACCTCGGCGAGTACGGCGTCGTCCTGCGGGAGGTGGTCGCCGTTGACGAGGACACCGCCCGGCCGCAGCAAAGCGGCGAGCTCCCGGTAGACGCGGTGCAGAGCGTCCGTGCCGAGGTAGTGCAGGGCGGTGGACGAGACGGCCGCGTCCAGCGGGCGGTCCAGGCGAAGAGCCCGCGTCCAGCCGTCCTGGCCGATCACCGTGTCGACGTACCGGGCCGCGTCGGCGTGGTGGGTGCGGGCCAGTTCCAGCAGCAGGGGGTCCCGGTCCACGGCCACGATCTCCGCGTGCGGCAGCCTGCGCGCCAGCCGGGCCGCCAGCGATCCTGGGCCGCAACCGAGGTCGACGACCAGGGGCCGGTCCGTGCGGGCCGCGGTGATGTGCTCGACGACATCGGCGATCACCGTGAAGCGGTCCTCGCGGTCGACGGCGTACCGCTGCTGCTGGAGTTCCCAGCGCTCCACCCATTTCTCGGCCGTCGCCAGGCTCAGTCCCATCCGCTCGTGCCACCTTGCCGTCTCGCTCCGCAGATCCTTTCTCCCTCGAAACCCTACAGGTGGAAACGGTTTCCATTACGATTTCCCGGGCGTCCTGTCACCCGAGAGTGGCAAGGACCGACAACAGCCGGTCGATCTCCTCGACGGTGTTGTAGACGTGCAGGCTCACCCGCACCGACTCGCTCTTCTCCCCCGCGCCGCCCTGGCAGTGGTGGTCGCTGCGGACCATGAAGC
The DNA here is from genome assembly GCF_040634095.1 of Streptomyces sp. NPDC007205. NCBI lineage: Bacteria > Bacillati > Actinomycetota > Actinomycetes > Kitasatosporales > Streptomycetaceae > Streptomyces > Streptomyces sp. NPDC007205. Next base: position 203,259 of record NZ_JBEYEW010000014.1, on the reverse strand, counting down.
CGTGGCTGAAGAGGATGAACCCCAGGTCGCCGGCCCCGATCTCGCGGTGCCGGAAGGTGACGATGCCCTGGCGCCGCTGGACGGGTGAGTCGGCGGCCAGGCTGGTCTGGCAGCCGAGGACCTCGTATGCGTCCAGGCGGCGCAGCACGTCGGTGAGCCGGGCGGCCAGGGCTACCGTCCACCGTTCGATCCGGTCGGTGCCGGCGGCCTGAAGCCACTCCAGCGCGGCGGCCAGGGAGACGATGCCGACGGTGTTGGGCGTTCCGGACCAGCCGCCGGGAACGAACTCAGGACCGCGTGCGTGGCGTGCCCAGACCGCTCCCGAGCCGGGCAGGGCCAGGGACTTGTGCCCGGAGAAGGCGACGAAGTCGACGTCCAGGCGGGTCACGGACACCGGCAGGTGGCCGATGCTCTGGGCGGCGTCCAGGCAGATGACCGCGTCCGGCCCGACCGCCTGCCGGATGCGGTGGATGTTCATGTTGCCGCCGTAGACGTGGTGGACATGGGTGACGGCGACGAACCTGGTGCGCGGCCCGGCCAGCTGCGCGAGGGCGTTGTGGTCGTAGTCGCCGGATGCGTGCTGGTAGGGCATCGGCAGGACGCGGATGTGCGTGCCCTGGCGCGCCAGCTGCCGCTGGGTGTCCAGCCAGGGCTGGATGTTGGCCTGGTGATCGGCGACGGGTACGACGATCTCGTCGCCGTCCGTGAGGAGCCCGGGGAGCCAGTCGCGGGCGATGGTACGCAGCCCCTCGGTGGTGCCGCTGGTGAAGTGCACGGCCGACCACTGCGGATCCGGGTCCTCCAGGAAGCGCCGGAGCCGGTCACGGGTCTCTTCGACCAGGGATGTGGTGCGGTTGGCCCACGGGTATGTGCCGCGTCCGGCGTTGGCGTTGGTCGTGGTGAGGTAGGTATGGACGGCGTCGAGGACGGCCTGGGGCTTCTGGGAGGTGGCCGCGCTGTCGAGGTACGCGAGGTCCGGGTGCCCGGTGACGATCGGGAACTGGGCGCGCAGGGCGCGCTGCCACTTCCGCAATTCCTCGATGGTGGTCGTGTCGTCGGCACACGTGGTCATGGGTGGTCAGTCCCGTACCAGAGGGGCGCCCGCGTCGCGCCAGGCGATGATGCCGCCGGCCAGGCTGCGCACGTCCGGGTGTCCCATCCGGGTCAGCAGCGCGGCGTAACGGGCCGACTTCTCGCCGACCGGGCAGGCCAGGAGCACCGGACGGGTGCGGCTGAAGGGCAGACCACCGTGCAGGAGTTCCTCGAACAGCTCGTCGACGATGTTGACCGAGCCGTCGATGTGCCGGGCGGTGAAGGCGAAGGGGCTGCGCAGGTCGACCACGAGGGGATCGCCGGTGGCGATCCACGCCTGGGCGTCCGGGGCGTTGATGGCGGGCGCCGCCTGTATCTCGGCGTCGGTGAGGTCGGCTGGGGAGTTCGCGCGGCGGGGGCGGCCGAACAGGTCGGGGCGTCGCTGCCGTACGTAGCTCAGGTAGCTCTCGACGCGGTCGCAGACGATGAAGACGGCGGTCTGCCGCTCCGGCGACTCGGCGTCGACGGCCTTCAGCCGGCGCAGGGCGCCGAAGTAGGCGGCTCCCCCGGTGGGTCCGGCGAGGATGCCGCACCGGCGGTTCAGGGTCAGCATCCCCTCGATCGCCTGGTCGGAGTTCACCGCCTCGATCGAGTCGTAGGTGCCGGGGTCGAACAGCCCGACCTGGTGTGCCTCGTCGATGGTGCGGATGCCGGGGATGAAGTCGGACTTGGCCGCGACCAGCCCGAGGACCCGTACGGCGGGATCGTGTTCGCGCAGGACCCGGGCGACGCCGGTGGACGAACCCGCAGTGCCGACGCAGGCGATGAACCAGTCCGGGGCGCGGCCGTCAAGGTCCTTGACGATCTCCGGTCCGGTGCCGGTGAGGTGGGCCTCGGTGTTGCGCGGGTTGAAGTACTGGTCGGTGTGCAGGTAGGCGCTGCCGGGCTCGGACAGGGTCCGGTGGAAGAGGGTCAGCGGGTCGTCGGTGGCGGTGGGGTCCAGGCATTCGCTCTGTCCCGGCAGCTCCTCGATCTCGGCGCCGAGCAGCAGGAGCAGGTCCTTGATCTCCGGGACGCGCATCCGGTTGGTGACGCTCTTGAAGGTCAGGCCGTGCATTCCGGCGAGGACGGCCAGGGCCTTGGCGGTGTTGCCGCTGGACAGCTCGACGACCTGGCTGCCGCGCTCGGCCGCCTCGGCCAGGTGCGGGCCGGCCATGTTCCAGGCGGCCCGGTCCTTGACCGACCCGAACGGGTTGAGCAGCTCCAGCTTGGCGTACAGGTCGATGTGCCGCAGGCCGTGCACGTCCGGGTCGATGCGCACCAGCGGCGTGTTGCCGATGGCCTCGGTGATGCTGTCGTACCTCACTGTGCTCCCCCCATGTCGTACCCCACCCCGCCCATGGATGCCGTCGGCCAGTACTGGTCGTCCAGGCACCAGCGCCACGCGCCGCCCTCCTGCCAGACGGCGACCTTGCGCGCGACGGGCTGCTGCTGGGCGTGCGTGGCATGGAAGTCCATGCAGTAACCGGCGGTGTTGGCGAAGGCCAGCAGATCGCCCGGTTCGGGCCTGCGCGGCAGGAACACCGTCCGGCGCGTGATCAGGTCGGTTTCCAGGCACAGACTGCCGAAGAGGTGGACGGCGACCGGCCCCGCAGCCGCCCGCGCCGGATCCCGGGGAACGACGACGGGGTCCACCAGCACCCCGTGCTCCTCCAGGCCCACGTCGTCCGCCTTGGCCGCGAGCCGTACGAGGAGTTCGCCGCCGCTGTCCTGCGTACGTACCTCCAGCACCCTGGCCAGGGTCAGCCCGCACTGGTCCAGCAGGGCCCGTCCCGGCTCGACGTGCAGGTCGTACAGGTGCTCCAGCAGCAGCCCGGCCAGGGGTCGGCCGCCGAAGGATGCGGCCGGGTGCGCGAGCAGTTCGTCGAGGTAGCGCGGTCCGGCGACCGGGCGGTGGGCGGGATAGAGGCCGAGCGAGCCGCGGAGCGTGCCGGCCTCGTTGCGCAGCCCGTAGCCGTGCCCGCCCCAGGTCAGCGGCGGCCGGGTGCCGAGGACGGCGGCGGTCAGCTCGGTCGTGTACCGCTCCCACTGCTCGCCGTCGGCAAGGTAGTCGACCCCGAATCCGCCGCCGATGTCCACGACCGATGGTCGCAGCCCCCTGCCGCGGCACTCCTCCAGCACCCGCAGACAGCCCTCCAGCGCCGTCGCCTTCTCGGTGACGCTTGTCGTGTCCAGGTGATAGGCCACCCCTGCCAGGTCGATGACGTCACTGTGCCGCTCGACCGCTTCCAGCAGCGTCTCGCATTCCTTCATGGGGGTTCCGAAACGGCTGCGCCGGCTCAGCACGCGCACGCCGGACGCCTCGAACCCCGACAGCCGGAGCAGGACGCGCAGGCGGGGGATTGCGAACTTGCGGCCGAGGACGGCGAGTTGCTCCAGCTCGTCCAGGCTGTCGACACCGACGGTGACCGATGTGCGGGCGGCCAGCCACAGGAACTCCGGGTTCTTCGGGCCGGTGGCGGTGATCCGGTCGGGGGTGAAGCCGGAGCCCAGCGCATGCTGAAGCTCCCGCAGCGACGCGACGTCCACGCCGGCGTCGGTGGCCGCCAGTCGCCGCAGCAGGGCACTGGACCGATTGGCCTTGTGGGCGAAGAACACCTGACCCGACAGGTGATGCCTGCCGTACACCGACCGGAACTGCTCCACGTTCGCCGCGAGTTGTTCGGGAACCACCACGTCCAGCGGCGACCCGAGACCGTCCGCGAGGAGGTGCGGCAGCCCCGGCGACTCCAGGAACGAGCGCAGCCCCCTTCCCAACCGCGGTGCGAGATACAAGGGCTCCCCGCCCATACGCGACTCTCCCCCGGCACATCAGGCCCGGCATCCCGGGCACGGCCACCCACTCCCCGTATTTCGCCGTATAGCCCTTCCCGCCCTTCGGCCGGTTTACCCCTGTCGCCCAAAGTGGGCGGTAGGCGAACGATCCTCGCCAGTCCCCGGACGGTCGTACCCCCGGTCAAAAAATGGCAACGGTTATCATCTGGGATTGATCTGAAAATCATTTCCATCTAGCGTGGAGAGTGTCGCACCACGGCGCGTGTCCGCCGCGTGCCCGGCATCGCCCGAAGGAGCCCCGCATGTCCACCGTTCCCGCCTCCCGTTCCGCCCGACCGTCGGCGAGACTCGTGCTCGTCACCGCGACGGCCGCCCTGACGGCCGTGACGGCGACCGCCTGCTCGACCTCCTCCTCGCCGAAGACCCATGGCGCCGCCGCGACCGGCAGCGGCTCGGGCAAGACGATCCAGGTGGTGGCGGCGGAGAACTTCTGGGGCAGCATCGCCTCCCAGCTCGGCGGCAGCCACGTGAAGGTCACCAGCATCATCAACAACCCGGACGCCGACCCGCACGACTACGAGCCCACCGCCGCCGACGCCCGCACCGTGGCCGGCGCCCAGTACACGATCGTCAACGGCATCGGCTACGACGCCTGGGCCGACAAGCTGCTCGCCGCCAACCCCGGCAGCGGACGCACCCAGCTCAAGGTCGGCGACCTGGTCGGCATCAAGCCGGGCGGCAACCCGCACCGCTGGTACTCGCCGGACAACGTCCACCAGGTCATCGAGAAAATCACCGCCGACTACAAGAAGATCGACCCCGCCGACGCCTCCTACTTCGACCAGCAGAAGACGACCTTCGAGACGAAGACACTCGCTGGGTACAACAAGCTCATAGCCGACATCAAGGCCACGTACGCGGGCACCCCGATCGGCGCCTCCGAGTCCATCGTCACGCCGTTGTCGGACGGCCTGGGGCTGAAAATGCTCACCCCGGAGACGTTCCTGGACGCGATGAGCGAGGGCTCCGACCCCACGGCCAAGGACAAGGCCACCATCGACCAGCAGATCAAGAACAAGAAGATCAAGATTTACGTCTACAACTCCCAGAACTCCACCCCCGACGTCCAGGCGCAGGTGAAGGACGCCAAGGCGCAGGGCATCCCGGTCGCCACCGTGACCGAGACCCTCACCCCCGCCGGTGCCACCTTCCAGCAGTGGCAGACCACCCAACTGCAGGGCATCGAGCAGGCCCTGGCCAAGGCCGCCGGAAAGTGAGCTGACGCCATGAACCCGATAGCGAAGGCCCGAGAAGCCGTCACCACCCACAGCGGCCACACCGTCCCCAGCCGCCGAAGTGGCGGCCACGACATGGCCGCGGCCGGCGGAAGCGACCCGGTGGTCGCCCTGCGCGGGGCCGCCGTGCGGGTGGGCGGCCGTACGTTGTGGGCGGATGTGGACCTTCGCATCGGGGCGGGCGAGTTCACCGCCGTGCTCGGTCCCAACGGCGTCGGCAAGTCCACCATGATCAAGGTGCTGTTGGGCGCCCTGCCCGTGGCAGCCGGTGAGGTACGGGTGCTCGGGGCCCGGCCCGGACAGGCCAACGACCGCATCGGCTACCTGCCGCAGCGCCGCAGCTTCGACGCCAGCCTGCGGATCCGCGGCATCGACGTGGTGCGCATGGGCCTGGACGGTGACCGATGGGGGGTGCCCCTGCCGTTCCCGAGCGTGCGTCGGCGGGCAGCCCGCGCGCGGGTGGACGAGGTGATCGGGCTGGTCGGGGCGGCAGCGTACGCACACCGGCCCATCGGGCAGTGTTCCGGCGGCGAGCAGCAGCGGCTGCTGATCGCCCAGGCACTGGTCCGCAGGCCCGAACTGCTGCTGCTGGACGAGCCGTTGGACAGCCTCGACCTGCCCAACCAGAGCGCGGTCGCCGCGCTGATCGGGCGCATCTGCCACCAGGAGGGCGTCTCGGTGGTCATGGTCGCCCATGACGTGAACCCGATACTCCACCACCTGGACCGCGTGGTGTACCTGGCCGAGGGCGGGGCCGCCGCCGGCACCCCGGCGGAGGTCATCACCTCCGAGACACTGACCCGGCTGTACGGCACACCGGTCGAGGTGCTGCGCACCTCGGACGGGCGGCTGGTCGTCGTGGGCCAGCCGGAGGCGCCGGCGGTCCACACCGACCGGCACGACACCCCGGGGAGCGGTCATGCTGCTGGCTGAGACGGGGGCACCTGCCTGGTCGTGGAACCTCCTGACCGACTTCCAGGAGATGTGGTCGTACCCGTTCATGGTCAACGCGTTCCGCGCGGGCGCGGTCGTGGCCGTGGTCTCCGCGCTCGTGGGGTGGTTCGTGGTGCTGCGGCGGCAGACATTCGCCGCCCACACCGTCTCCGCCGTCGCCTTCCCCGGCGCCGCCGGGGCGCTCCTGCTCGGCGTGAGCGCGGTCTACGGCTACTTCACCCTGTGCGTGGCCGCCGCGCTGGTCATCGCAGCCCTCCGGGGTGGCGGCGAGCACGAGGAGTCGGCGCTGACGGGAACCGTGCAGGCGTTCCTGCTCGCCTCCGGGTTCCTGTTCACCGCCCTGTACAGAGGGCTGCTGGAGGGACCGCAGACCATCCTCTTCGGCACCTTCCTGGGGATCACGTCGTCGCAGGTGACCGTGCTGATGGTGGTCGGCGCGGTCGTCCTCGCCGTACTGGCGCTGATCGGACGGCCGCTGCTGTTCGCCTCCGTCGACCCGAAGGTGGCCGCCGGACGCGGGGTGCCGGTCCGCGCGCTGTCGGTGGTCTTCCTCGTCCTGCTCGGTGCGGCCACGGCCGAGGCGAGCCAGATCACCGGGACGCTCCTGGTCTTCGCCCTCATGGTGATCCCGGCGGCCACCGCCCAAGTCCTCACCCCCCGACCGGGCCTGAGCCTGGCCCTGGCCGTCCTGCTGGCGTTCGCCGCCACCTGGCTCGGGCTGACCGCCGCCTACTACTCGCCCTACCCCCTGGGCTTCTTCGTGACGACCATCGCCTTCGCCGGATACCTGCTCGCCCTGGGCTGGCGCTCCCTGCGCGAGATGCAGGGCCGCCGGGTCGTCGCGTCCACGGCCGCCAGGGAGGTGACGGCATGACCTTCCTGCTCGCCGCCTCCCCGCTGTCCCAGCCGTTCTTCCAGCACGCCTTCCTCGCCGGGACCGCCATCGCCGCCGCCTGCGGACTGGTCGGCTACTTCCTGGTCCTGCGCGCCCAGGTCTTCACCGGCGACGCGCTCAGCCACGTCGCCTTCACCGGCGCGATGGCGGCCCTCGCCTTCGGCGCCGACCTTCGACTGGGCCTGTTCGCCACGACCATCGCCGTGGCTCTGCTCTTCGGCACCCTCGGCCGCAGGGCCCGGCCCGACGACGTGGTCATAGGAAGCGTCTTCTCCTGGATCCTGGGCCTGGGCGCCTTCTTCATCACCCTCTACACGACCTCCCGCAGCACCACCAACGGCACCGCCGGCGTCAGCGTGCTGTTCGGCTCCATCTTCGGCATCTCCTCCGCCGGCGCGGTCGTCGCGACCCTGGTGGCCGCCGGGGTCGCCCTGCTGGTGGTCCTGATCGCCCGGCCACTGCTGTTCGCCACGCTCGACGAGGCCGTGGCCGCCGCCCGCGGGGTACCGGTCCGGCTGCTCGGCTACGGCTTCCTCGCCCTGGCCGGGATCAGCGCCGCCGAGGCCACCCAGGCGGTCGGTTCCCTGCTCCTGCTCGGCCTGCTCACCGCCCCCGCGGGAGCCGCGATCCGGCTCACCGACAGGCCCTTCCGGGCGCTTGCCCTGTCCGCCGGGCTGGGGGTGCTGGAGATGTGGGCGGGCTTGTTCGCTTCCTACGCGGTGCCGAGGATGCCGCCGAGCTTCGCCATCATGGCCGTCGCCACGGCCGTCTACGCCGCGACGTTCCTGATACGACGGCCCGCCCCCGGTCCTCGTACGCGAACCGCCGTCCCCGCCGGTACCTGAGCGAAGGCACTCTGATGGAAAGCGACCGACAGCACGCCCCCGCACCGTTGGCCGACGTCACGCTGATTGGCCGGCTCACCCACCAACGCACCGCGGTCGTGGACGCGTTGATCCGAGCCGAGGGCTTCGTCGGCGCGCAGGCGCTCCACAACCGACTCGCCGCCGACGGTTCAGCGGTCGGCCTGTCCACGGTCTACCGCACCCTCACCGCCCTGGCCGCCGCCGGCCGGGCCGACCTGGTCCGCGACGCAGCCGGTGAACGCCTCTTCCGCTACCGGCCCGGCCCCGACCACCGCCACTACCTCATCTGCACGGAATGCGGCCTGAGCCGGCCCGTCGACTCCGGCCCGGTCGAGGACTGGGCGGACACCATCGCACAGACCTCCGGCTTCGCGAACGTCCGGCACACGGTGGAGCTGTCCGGGGTGTGCCCGGACTGCGGCTCACGGCACGCGGCAGCCGAACGACGGTGACCGCGCGCCAGGCCCTTTCCCGCGTGACCTACGTCAAGCGCAGCAGTCGCATCCCGGAGCACAACCGCAGGCATCCTCCATCTCCCGTCGGCCGGCCATCGGCGCGACGGCCGCCGGAGCCGCGCAGCACCCCTCCCCACGCCACGCCTCCCGCCCCTCCTTCACCGCGACCGCGGCAATGACCAGACCCGCGAGCGGATCGGCCCAGGACCAGCCGAGCACGGCGTTGGCGACCAGGCCCACCAGCAGGACCGCCGACAGATAGGTGCACAGCAGAGCCTGTTTGGAGTCGGCCACAGCCGACGCGGAGCCGAGTTTCCGTCCGGCGCGGCGCTGGGCGGCCGACAGAAACGGCATGACCACGAGCGAGAGGGCGGCCAGCACCATGCCGGGCAGGGAGCGCGTAGCCTCGCCCATGCCGGTCAGGGCCCGTACGGCATCGACGGTGACGTAGGCGGCGAGCGCGAAGAACGACAGCGCGATGATCCTCAACGCGGTCTTCTCCCTGGCCTCGCGCACCGCGTGGTCGCGGGCGGAGAACTGCCAGGCGACGGTGGCGGCCGAGGACACCTCGATGACGGAGTCGAGGCCGAAGCCGATCAGGGCGGTGGAGGAAGCCACGGTCCCGGCCGTGAGGGCGACGGCCGCCTCGACGGCGTTGTAGGTGATGGTCGCGGCGACCAGCAGCCGTATCCGCCTGGCGAGCGCGCCACGCCTGGCCGGGTCGGGGCCTAGCGGCATGGACATCTCAGCGCTCATGGTCAGCACCACCCCTTGTCGTCGGCATCGACGCACGTCCGGTCGCCCTCGACGGCGACCACGGCGGCGCGCAGGTCGTCGAGCGCATGGCCGAGGCGTTCGTCGGCGAGTTCGTAGCGGGTGCGACGGCCGTCGGGGACGGTGACGACCAGGCCGCAGTCACGCAGACACGCCAGGTGGTTCGACAGCCTGGTGCGGGAGACGTCCAGCGCGTCGGCGAGGTCGGCGGGATAGGCGGGTGCTTCCCGCAGCGCGAGCAGGATGCGGCAGCGGATCGGATCGGCGAGCGCCCGCCCGAACCGGGCCAGCACCCCGATGTCGGAGTCAACAGTCAGCACACATCAACTGTACACGTGATCCTGAATTCAGGATATCCTGAATCGACTGACAGACTCGCCACAGCCTCGCCCAGTGGAAGGCGACCACGCCGACGCTCGCGCCAGTCACCGGCGACGGCGGCTCACAGCTGGTGCCGCAGCGGCTGGTGAAGGCATACGAGCGCGGGCGTAGGACTAACTCCGGCCGGTGACCACCGCCCTATCGGGAACTGCAGGGAAGGAGCGCCATCTCTCGTGCGCTCTTGATGGCCTGGGCTATCTGCCGCTGCTGCTGACGGGTCACGTGAGTCACCCGACGGCTGCGGATCTTTCCGCGGTCGGAGATGAACTTCCGCAGCAGATCGGTGTCCTTGTAGTCGATGTAGGTGATGCCGGCGGCGTCCAGCGGATTGACGCGCTGCCGCTTGTCGGTCTGCCGCCCGGTGCTTGTACGTCGGGGCATGGGTGAGGTCGGTCCTCTCTCAGGTCACTGGGTCGAGCAAGTCATCGAAAGTGTGCGGAAGTTGCTGCCACCGTTCCCTGCCCGCCGCGTACTCGTCGTCGGTGAGCAGGCACGAGTCGAGCAGGACCGACAGACCGTCGCGGTCCAGGCCGGGCGAGGTGAAGCTGAGGTACTGGCAGCGGTCACCGTGCTCGGGGTGCCAGTCCACGGAGGCGGCGATACGGCGCTCGGCGGGCACCATCTCCCAGGCGGCGTCGGGCAGGGCGGCCAGCCAGGGGCCGGCCGACTCCACGCACAGCGCGCCGCCGGCGGCGTCCCAGGACAGCAGCGTGTCGGGGCGGTCCGCCAGCCAGAACCGCCCACGGCTGCGAGCGGCCGCGCAGGTCAGGTCCTCCAGCGCCGCGTACAGACGCTGCGGGTGGAAGGGCCGTTCGCGCCGCCAGACGAAGGTGCTCACGCCGTGCTCGTCGCACTCCTGCGGCAGCAGCGCGCACGCAGGATGCACACGGGCGGCGGCCGCTGCCACGTCGAAGCCCGCCAGCAGCGCGGCCCCCAGCGCGCCGCTCCCCCCGCGTACCTTGCGTGCGCCTGGCGTGAGCTGGGTGAGCAGCGCGCGGTCGGTGTCATCGGCGACCTCGCCGCCCTCTCCACGCGAACTGCTCTCCACGAGAGCGATCACCGTGGGGTACTCCAACTGCCGGGCGAAGGTGTCCGAAACAGTGCGCTGGTCGGTCGGGGCCGCGGCCAGGCCGACGTCGGCCAGGTCGTCACCGTTCGACAGATAGGGCAGGACGAGTGCGGGGTCGACCACGGTGGCGACCCCGGTCAACACCAGCGGTGCCCCGGCGGCGGCGATGACTCCGGCCATGGCCTGCGGCTCGACGGAGTCCCACAGTTCCACGACGGCCAGCCGGTACCTTCCCTCCTCCGCGAGCCGCAGCAGTTCAGGGACCAGGTCCTCACGCAGGGCGCAGCACGCGCAGTTGCTCACCAGGGGTGCGCCGCCGCTGCCCAGCAGACCGTCGACGTCTCGTACGGTCCGTTGCACCGCGCTGTCGACGGCGGACGTCAGGTCGTGGTGCAGCGCGACCGAGCCGGGGACCGTACGCAGGATCTCCTCGACCGCGGCCCGGCGAGCGTCGGCGTGCAACCCGCCGACGATCGCGACCGGCAGCCGCGCCTGGTCCCGGTTCACTGCTCGCTCCGTCCGCGTCCGTAACGCCGCTCGAAGCGCTCGACCCGCCCCGCGGTGTCCAGGACCCGCTGGGTGCCGGTGTAGAAGGGGTGGCTCGCCGAGGAGATCTCGACGTCGATGACCGGGTAGGTGTTGCCGTCCTCCCATTCGACGGTCTTGTCACTGGTGGCCGTCGACCGGGTCAGGAAGGCGTAGTCGGCGGCGCGGTCGCGGAAGACGACCGGGCGGTACTCGGGGTGGATTCCGGGCTTCACTGCTCTCAGCGCTCCTCACGGAAGTCGACGTGACGGCCGGCGAGCGGGTCGTACTTGCGCAGCGTCAGCCGGTCGGGGTTGTTACGGCGGTTTTTGCGGGTCACGTAGGTGTAGCCGGTGCCGGCGGTGGACCTCAGCTTGATGATCGGGCGCAGTTCGTTACGGGCCATGGACAGCACCATACAAGAGATTGGTTTTCATTTTCATCAGGCGCTAGTGTGCTGCTGCATCCACCCCCAAGGAGGAACAAGCATGTCCGCCCACTGCCAACTCACCGGTCGACAGCCCGGCTTCGGCCATCGCATCTCCCACTCGCACCGGCGGAGCAAGCGCCGCTTCGATCCGAACGTCCAGAGCAAGCGCTACTGGCTGCCGAGTGAAGGCCGCCACGTCCGGCTCACGCTCTCAACCAAGGGCATCAAGACGGTCGACACGATCGGCATCGAGGCCGCAGTGCATCGGATCCGCGCCCGGGGAGGGAAGGTCTGATGGCGAAGAAGAGCAAGATCGCGAAGAATGAGCAGCGGCGCCTCATCGTGGCCCGCTACGCCGCACGCCGCGCGGAACTGAAAGCGATCATCTCGTCCCCCGGAAGCTCCGACGAGGACCGCGTCGCCGCCCAGAGGGAACTGCGCCGACAGCCCCGCGACGCCAGCGCCACCCGTCTGCGCAACCGCGACTCCGTGGACGGCCGCCCCCGCGGCCACCTGCGCACCTTCGGCCTGTCCCGGATCCGCGTACGCGAGATGGCCCACGCGGGCGAGCTCCCCGGCGTGACCAAGAGCAGTTGGTGACCTGCCACCGAGGGACCCACAACGGGTACGGGTAACGGCGTGTCCCGCACGCGGACGGCTTCCGCGTGCGGGACCAGGTGCTCAGCTCGTGCCGGTCAGGCGGTCAGCTGGTCGTCAGAGCGGTGTCGTCCACGACGAAGCTGGTCTGGAGGGAGGAGTCCTCCACGCCGTTGAACTTCAGGGTGACCGTCTGGCCCGCCAGCGAGGACAGGTCGAAGCTCTTCTGGGCGTAGCCAGAAGCGTGATTGAGGTTCGAGTACGTCGCCAGGGTCTTCGAACCGGCGGTCACCGTCAGCTTGTCGTACGCGGTGCTGCCGGTCTCGGCGGTGTCGATGTGCAGGTAGAAGGTGAGCGTGGCCTTGCAGCCCGCCGGGATCGTCACCGACTGGGACAGCGTGTCGGTGTGCGAGGAGCCGTAGCCGTCCAGCCAGGCGTAGTACGAGCCGCCGTGGGCCGCCTCACCGGAGTCGTTGGTGATGACACCGCTGGTGGCGGTCCAGCCGGTGCTGCCCGACTCGAAGCCAGGGTTGCCGAGCAGCTGCGCCGAGGTGCAGCCGCCGCCCCCGGAGCCGACGGTCCAGGTGAAGGACGTCGAGCCGGAGGCACCGGTGGAGTCCTTCGCGGTGACCGTGACCTGGTAGGTGCCCGCGGTGGACGCCGTACCCGAGATCAGGCCGGTGGAGCTGTTGACGGACAGGCCGGTCGGCAGGCCGCTCGCGCTGTAGGTCAGGGCCGCGCCCGCGCTGTCGGTCGCCTTGATCTGCAGGCTGACCGAGCTTCCGGTGGCGGTCGACTGGCTGCCGGGGTTGGTGACGGTCACCGTGTTGCCGGTGCTGGAGCCGGCGGTGAAGGCGGCGGTGCCGTTCGGGGTGCCCCAGCCGGTCGGGCCGTCGTAACCGGTGCCCGCGGTGCAGAAGTACGACGGTGAGCAGGAGCCGTTGTTGCCACTGGTCACGTCGTACAGGTTGCCCGTGTGCTGGTAGGGGTACTTCGCCGGGTAGTCGCTCGTGCCCGGGGTGCCCGCGAGGGCGTAGACGGAGGCGATGATCGGCGAGCTGGCGCTGGTGCCGCCGTAGACCGCCCAGCCGGTGCCGCCGTAGGTGTCGTAGACCGCGACGCCGGTGGCCGGGTCGGCGACGGCGGAGACGTCGGCCTCCATGCGCTTGGAGCAGCCGGAGTCGGTCTGCCAGCTCGGCTTCGGGTCGTAGGCCGAGCAGCCGGAGCCGGTGCCTTCCGTGGAGTTGGTGTGCCACACCGACTCGCTCCAGCCACGGGAGTTGGACGCGGTGGTCAGCGCGGTGCCGCCGACGGCGGTCACGTACTGGGACGTGGCCGGGTACTCGGCGCCGTAGGCGGAGTCACCGGAGGAGACGGTGATCGCGACGCCCGGGTGCTTGAAGTACGAAGTGTCGTCGCTGGTCTGGGAGGAGTCCTCGGAGCCGCCCCAGCTGTTGGAGACGAACTTGGCGCCGAGTGCCACGGCCTCGTTCTCGGCGGCGCCGAGGTCGGCCATGCTCGCGGAGTTGGCCTCGACCAGGACGATGCTGCAGTTCGGGCAGACCGCGCTGACCATGTCGATGTCGAGCATCTCTTCGCCGGCCCAGCCGCTGTCGTTGGTCGGCAGCGAGGTGGTGGAACCGGTCTGGCTGACCTGCTTGAAGCAGCCGTTGGCCTTGGTGCAGGACGACAGACCGTAGGTGGAGCGGTAGGTGCCCAGGTCCGACTCGGCGTTGGGGTCGTTGTAGGCGTCCACAATGCCGACGGTCATGCCCGAACCGGCCGTGGTGGGCAGGTTGTAGGCGCTGTGCAGGTTGGCCGGGGAGAGGCCGGAGGGCGCGGCGGCCGCGAGGGCGGCGGCGAGGCGCTGCTTGATGTCGGTGCGGCGCTGGGCGAAGCAGGACGCGTGGCCCGGCTCGGCGGTGGCGCACAGATGCTGGGTCGGCACCTTCTGGCCGGCCTTGCCGGTGGAGTGGTAGGTCTGCCGCTCGGGGGCGGTCAGGGCCTTGGCGTTCTGCGTGACCTTGGAGATGTGCGGGTGGGCCGCTGCGGGCTGGGCCCCGGCCGTCGGCGCCGCGACGAGTCCGGCGACGGTGAGGGTGAGGGCGGGGAAGGAGACGGCGAGAAGTCTTCGCAGACTCCGTCTGCGCTTGCTCAGGCGTGACTCACGCATGGGGAACTGCCTCCGGTTGACGTGGGGTATCGCACTGGATGGGCAGGCCCGTGACGCGCGTGGCGGCGGTCGAACCGCGCAGTCATGAGCATGACACTCACACCGGGCGCATACCGCGTGAACGCGACATGACAGGGTGCGGGGTGACCGTAATTCCGAAGCACGCGAACCGGCAGTGCCGCAGGGATTTTTTTGCCCCTCCATAGGACGAGATTGGCCACTTCATTGGAGGGAACAGGGGCGGGCTTGACGCGGCGCAGAGAACGACTGAGGCCCGACCATACCGGGAGGCTGCTCCTGCGGCGTCTCGATGGCCTCTGCCGTGGCGGCTCATTCCGCCGACGAGCCTGAACGCCCCTCGCGACCGTACAGCAACCGCGAGCGCTCTTTTCACCGAGGCGTCTGCGCCTGGACACATTCGACGAGCCAGATGATGGAGAGCAGCCGTGCGCCTGCCCCGCCTGATCCGCACCGCACCGCACCGACGGCGGCGGGGAGTTCCACGGCGCACCCCCACGGGTGGCGCTGATCATGCAGCCAGTGAAAGGGTTCCTGATCCAGACGCCATGAAGAGGGTGCCGAGGGTCTTGCGGAGATCGGGCTGAGACTACGACACACCGTTCCCGTACCCTTCCCGAGAGCCGCCGCGCAGGACCGGCTCCGGAGGGGGCACGGACAACCGCGAGGGAGACGGCATGGGAGCCGCTGACCGGCAGAGTGCCGGGGACTGGAACGATGTCGGCAACCGGCCCACAGCCAGGAGTGGTCGCACCGGCGAGTACGGCCACGACTACCGGTACGGGGATCTCCCCGAGTCGGCGCCTCACCCCGGCTACGGATCCCCTTTCGACGCGGGCCATGTCCCCTCTCCGGCCATCGGCCACGGGCACACCCCCGTGACAGGCGACGGGCGCGCCGCGGTCACTGGCACCGGGCAGGGCTCCGACCACGGTCACGAAGCGGGCGCCAGCGGCCACGCGCACGGTCACAGCCACAGCCACAGCCACGGGCCTGCCGCCCCCGTCTCGCGGCATCTGCGCAAGGTCATCGCGGCGATCCTGATTCCGTTCACCGCCGCGGTCGTGGTGGGGCTAGTGGTGCTGTGGCCGGGCGAAGCACCGCCGCACAAGCGCACCGGCGTCGGCTTCGACCAGCAGACCCAGCAGGCGACGGTCACCAGACTCGTCGAGGTGAGCTGCAAGTCGGTGAACGCCTCGGGCGAGACCCCGACCGGCGATACCTCCACCGCCGAGGGCAACTCGGCACAGCAGGAGGCGAACGGCACCTGTCACAAGGCCACGATTCGGGTTGACACCGGCAAGGACAAGGGCCGTACGTTCATCGAGATCGTGCAGCCTGACCAGGCGCGACAGTTGCACCAGGGCGAGAAGGTCGTAGCCGCATACGAACCCTCCGCGCCCAAGGACCTGCAGTACTCGGTCACCGATGTCAACCGCGGATTCCCGATGAGCCTGCTGGCCGGCATCTTCGCGCTCGCCGTCGTGGTGGTCGGCCGGCTGCGCGGCGTGATGGCGTTGGCCGCGCTGGCCATCAGCTTCATGGTGCTGAACTTCTTCATCCTGCCGGCGGTCCTGCACGGCTCGAATCCGCTGCTCGTGGCAGTGGTCGGCTCGAGTGCGATCATGCTGATCGCCCTGTACATGTGCCACGGCCTGTCGGCCCGTACGTCGGTGGCGGTGCTCGGCACCCTGGTCTCGCTGGGACTGATCGGCATCCTGGGCTCGGAGTTCATCGACTGGGCCGCTCTCACCGGCAACACCGACGACAGCACCGGCCTGATCCACGGCCTGTACCCGAAGATCGACATGAGCGGTCTGCTGCTCGCCGGCGTCATCATCGGCTCCCTCGGCGTGCTCGACGACGTCACGGTGACACAGACATCGGCCGTCTGGGAACTGCACGACGCCAACCCCACGATGGGCTGGCGCGGCCTGTACCGAGCAGGCATCCGCATCGGCCGCGACCACATCGCCTCCGTGGTCAACACCCTCGTCCTCGCCTACGCCGGCGCCGCACTGCCGCTGCTGCTTCTCTTCTCCATCGCCCAAAGCGGCGTGGGCACGGTCGCCAACAGCGAGTTGGTGGCCGAGGAGATCGTGCGCACACTGGTCGGATCGATCGGCTTGGTGGCCTCTGTGCCGGTCACCACGCTTCTCGCCGCCCTGGTCGTCTCGGCCGACCGGCCCGGCCCGCAGGCGGAAACGGCAACTGCGGTCCCAGCAGCGGCTGGCCGAGCGGCTGGGGGCCGGGGCGGACGTCGACGGAAACGTTGAGGGCCATCTCTTCGAGATGGTCCCAAGCCACGTCATCCACTGCCTCGTCCGCCGGGGCGTGGAGAAGCCGTCAATTCCCGCTCCGGCGCCGCATAGTCCCCTTGCTCTCGGTCGGCTTCGGCGACCACAGCCCACGAGTCCGGCCACACGTCCAGCAGCCCCTTCCGGCGATCACCCGTCGATACGGCGCCGATGACTCCAATCCCTGCGGCGCTCGGATGATCCGCCGGACAGGGCCCAGTACTCCTGTCAGATTTCGTGTCCTGAGCTGCCTCTTGCCGCTTACTGGGTCTCGGGCGGGCGGCCGGTCCGGAGCATGCGCAGTACGGCTCGTTCGGCAGGTCCGTGCGTGGCGGGGATGCCGTAGGGGCCTTCGTCGCCGAGCTGGGGCAGTGCGGCGGCGACCGTCACGCCTTCCTCGTACAGTTCGATCACCCGCGGGTTGATGTAGGAGGCGCGGCAGACCGCGGGGGTGTTGCCGAGATACCCGGCCACCTCGCGCGCCGCCCGGGCGATGGCCCGGCGCCGGGCAGTCTCGCTGCGCGCGACGGATTGCGAGACGGCGAGGGCCACGGCGGCCATGACGGTGGCGTGCCAGGTGCGGAAGTCCTTGGCGGTAATATCCAGGCCGGCCAGTTCCCTGAGGTAGGCGTTGATGTCGTCGCCGCTCAGCTCGTGCCAGGTGTGCTGCTGCCAGTAGGCCAGGAGCCGGTCGCCGCCGCCCCGGCGCCGCCGCAACGCGGTCAGGGTGCGGCAGGTGGCGGGGTCTGCGACCGTCTTCATGATCTCCTTGCCGTGCTTGCCGGTGAAGGTGAACAGCACGGCACCGGCCTGGCAGCGAGAGTGCTCGCGCAGCAGAGTGGTGAGGCCGTAGCTGTGGTTCAGTTCGGTGTAGCGGTCGCTGCCGATGCGAAAGAAACCGAGGTCGAGCAGGCGTACTGCCGTGGCCAGGACCCGCTGCCTGGTCAGCCCCCGATCGCTCAGATGCCCCTCGACTGCCTCCCTCAGCGCGGGCAAGACCTCAGCGACGTCGAGTACGTGCTCGTGCTTGGCCTGCTCCTGTTCGGCACGGAACTGGGGGTGATACAGGTACTGGCGGCGTCCGGCAGCGTCGGTGCCCACGGCCTGAAGGTGCCCGTTGGCCCGGGTGCAGATCCACACATCACGCCAGGCCGGCGGTATGACCAACGCCCGGATCCGGGTCAGCTCCGCCGGATCGCGCAGTGGCTCACCCAGGGTGTCGAGGTACCGGAAGCCGCGCCCATGCCGCAGGCGGCGGTACCCGGGGTCAGTGGGACGACTGTGGTAGAGACGCATCCCAACCTCCTGAGACTCACCAAAGACCGGTCTCCTCCCTCGTCGCCGCACCATGAGCCGGTCACCTGGTTCATCATTCGACTACCCCCATCGCCTCGATGGTTTCCTCCAGGGTTGAGCCGTGCCCCACACCACCGGCCACGTCCCAGACCTCGTGGACGGGTTCGTACGGGAAAGCGTCGACGAGCTGATGACGGTGGCCCGCTTCAGGTGGGTGGCCAGCGGCGATCCCTCGACGGTGGGGCCGGCGGTGCTCTGGAGCAGGCAGGCACGCGTCGTCCCCCGCCTGAGATCTGCGATCTGTGCGGGGCGGTGATCCGGCCGGGGAGAGAGCTCGGCATGCGCCGATACCGGGCTCGTCTGCGACCCGCGCCGCGGAGTCGACGTACGACGGCGAGCGGATGCTGGTCGGGTGCTCGCGCGAACACCTGACGCAGCTGAAGGAGCAGTACAAACGCCCGATCGGCGGCGGAAAAGCGCAGGTTCAGCCGGTCGCGCAGCGCAGACACGTGGCGCCGATCGGCACCTGCCGGTCCGTCCCGGTGACCTTGACCCTGTGATGGCGTGTGCCGGGGGGCGGACGGGGCAGGAAATTTTCTATGCGACCTCCCCAGCGCGAGTACGTCCGGCGTGGCCGCAGCGAAGGACACGCTTCCTCGCCGTGCGGTGGCCGGGCGGCAGCGAGTACAGACACCGGCACACCCGAACGGGAACGGCTTGCGCAACTCGAATGCGAGAACGCCCAGCTCAGAGAGGCGATGGAGAGCCGACCGGTCATCGACATGGCGCGGGGAGTACTGATGGCAGGTTTCGGCTGCCCGCCTGATGACGCCTTCGAGATCCTGGCGATGGTCTCGCAGCACAGCAATATCAAGCTGCGATTGCTCGCGAAGACGGTGACGGCGGCCGCGACCGGCCGGGAACCGATGCCCCCCAAGTTGCAGGACCACCTCGCGGCAGCGGTCGACGCGTGGCGCCGCGCACGCGAGACGGGCATGCACGGGTAGTGGGTGAGCGCCCGACCGGGAATGGGCCGCAGCACCTGGGGAGCCCCGAGGCAAAACGCCTCGACGGCGTGGTGGTCGCCACTGCCAATGTTCCGGCATCTCCCCCAGGGGCCACTGGACCGTAGCGAAGGCGTGGAGGTGCCGCGCTTCATCGAACGCCCCGGCCACGGGCGCCGGAACAGCGGCACGCTCGGCGTTTTGGCCATCGCCGCTCCAGCCCCCGTTCCTTGCACCGCAAGGGTCGATGCAACCCACAAGCTCCGGCGCGCGCTCAATCCCGGGGCTACCAACACGACCGAAACACGTGTGTTCGAAATTCCGGCCGGCTCGTTGAGCGACAGGAGTAGCCGCACAACCGTCGAGGGGGACCCCGTTGAGTTCGGCCAAGACACAAGCACACACGACTCTCCATAACGTGGCACGGGGCGAGGAGTACTCGTACCGCGACGAGTCCAGTTCCAGGGCTCCTGTGCGGATGAGCACCGTCTCGATGGCGCGGTGGCTGCCCACGCCGGCTCTCCGGGCGCCGGGCTGGTCCGGGCCGGGTGGCGCCCTGTGAAGAGGTTTTTCGGGCGTGTGCGGATGGCCGAGCCGGAGGTCTCCGACGCCGAGCAGGAGCTCTTCGGCGGTCCTTTGCGCTACGACTTCGGCTGGTCGGAACACGAGCGTGCCCGGCTGGACTTGACGATGATGTCGGCTCTGCGCTCTATGCCGAGGCTGGTCGGGGCGGCGTTGCGGATGGCGTGGCAGGCGGACCGCCGCGCTCTGCTCACGGTCGCGATCAGCGAGGTCGGGCAGGGTCTCGCCGCGGCGGTCGGGTTGCTCGCGGTCAACGCCGTCATGCATGCGCTGCTCGGCTCGGGCACGCCTGGGCAGCGATTGCACGCAGTCCTGCCCGGGCTGCTCGCCGCCGCCGGGGCTGCCGTGGTGAACTCGGGCCTGGCCGGATGGTCGACCTCGCGGGCGGGCCGGCTGGAGCCGCTGGTCGAGCGGATCGCCACGACCCAGTACCTGGCCGCCGCCGCGTCGGTGGAGCTGGAGGCCATCGAGGACCCGGAGTTCCGGCGGCTGATCGACGTCGCCCAGTACGGCGCCGGATCCGCCCGCCGCATGATCGGCGCGTGCGTGGCCGCGCTGAACGGAACGATCTCCCTGATCTCCACGGCCGGCGTGCTCACCATTCTCCACCCGGAAGTCGCCGCTTAATCGTCGTGTCGCTTTCCTCTCGGTACGCCTTGGAGTGATTTCTCCAAGTCTGTTGCACTGAGGTCGTGTCGAATATCTAGGCTCCGCGCCATGCAACTGATCGGCTTCTCCGCGACCGGCTGGGAGTCCTGGGATGTGGCTCGACAGCCGCTCATCCGGAACCGGATGCCTGTACTCATCGACGACGACCTGAGATTCGAGGACGCTCCAGGAGCGCCCCGGCCGACGGTGTTCGTCAATCGCTGGCTGCGTGAGCTTCCGCTGAACGGCGCCCCGGCCACGCGCACTTGGCAGAACAGCGCCAGCTGCCTCCGCGACTGGCTGACGTTCCTCCACGTCCGGGGTGTCAGCCCCCTGGGTGACGGTCAGGACCTGCGCGCCGCCCTGGGCATGTACGCCGAGTACCGGCTGGCCGGCAAGCTGAAGGACCGCTGGGACCCCAGCACGTGGAACCTGAACATGGGCATCCTGTCAGGCTTTTACTCATGGGCCCGTGAAGAAGGCATCGCCTCCGCCGTGCCGTTCAGCTACC
This sequence comes from Streptomyces sp. NPDC007205, assembly GCF_040634095.1. Lineage (NCBI taxonomy): Bacteria > Bacillati > Actinomycetota > Actinomycetes > Kitasatosporales > Streptomycetaceae > Streptomyces > Streptomyces sp. NPDC007205. Next base: position 182,622 of record NZ_JBEYEW010000014.1, on the reverse strand, counting down.
GGACGGGCCGGCGCATGGCAGAGGGGGTGCTGGTCGAGGTGGAGCGGAACCTCGCGAAGCTGCGCACTCCGAGGCCGCACACGACGATCAAGTACCTGGAACGGGACTTCGCGGAGCTGTTCGTGCGGGGCCTGGCAGGGCTCGGCCCGGATGGTGAGCCGGACCCGCGCTACCGCGGCCGGGAAGGGGCCCGCAACGCGGCGATGGCCCGTCTGGTGCTGTCCAGTGGCCTGCGGCGTCAGGAGTTCACGCACCTGACGATCTACGAGGTACCACCTCTTCCGCCCCGCCCGCGAACGCTGCCGGTGCTGTTTCCGCTGAGCCATGCGATCACCAAGGGGCAGAAGGCCCGTACATCGTGGATCAGCTATGAGGCGCTCGCCGAAGTGCACCAGTACATCGAGTTGGACCGGGCGGCGTCGGCCGAGGGCTTCACGTGGCGGCCGCCGTCGAAGCTGGGTGAGCCGCTGGTAGTGGAGGAGCCCGACTGGGAGGGCGCGTTCCTCAACGGGGAGCGGAGGTCGTGGCGGAAGTTACGTCCGTCCGAGAGGCTGCGCCTGGTCGCTCCGGATGGCAGTTCGCCGCTGCTGGGTTTGCAGTCCTCGGGGCAGCCGTTCGTGGACTGGGCCACGGTCTTCCGTCGGACGTCAGCCCGTATCCGCGAACGGTTCGAGCCGCGGTTTCCGACGGTGGCCCCGCACCGGCTGCGTCACTCGATGGCGATGGCGACCCTGGAGTGGCTGGTCACGGGCTACTACCAGCGGGCGGCTGCCCTCGCGGCGGACACCGGAAACGACGCCGCGATGGCTCTCTATCTGACCCGGAACGATCCGATGCTGATCCTGCGGGACTTGCTCGGCCACCAGAGCGTCCTGTCGACGGAGCTTTACGTCGCTCGCCTGGACGTCACACGGATCTATCGCGACGCCTACAAGGACACGACCGGCGTGCCGCATCCGGAGGCCGCCGCCGAGGCTGCGGCCGAGTTCGATGACGAGGAGGCCAGCGGATGCCCGCGTATGTGATGGACGAGCCGTTGGCCGTGCACTTCGTGTTCCCCAACGGCCGTGAGTGGACGGCCGTTCTGGACGGTCTGCCCAATCCCGGGCTGGCGCGCGACCTTGCGAAAGGGCTCGCGGCCAACGCGCACCCTGAGGGCGGCATCGGAGCCAAAAACACAGCCAAGGCGTACGCGGTGGCCCTGCGCCAGATGGTGAACGCTTTGACTGAGGCCGGGTTTACCGGGAATGCCCCGGATCTGACGCGGGCCACGCTGGTCCGCTATTGGATGGCCAGCACGTATACCCGTGAACGCGAGACCCGCATCCTGTTGAAGGGCTTCGACGCGGTCACCGGAGCCCTGCATCCGGAGGTGCGGACGTACCTCACGGGGAACCAGATCCAGGCGTATCGAAGCACCAGTCCGTACAAGGCGTACACCGATGGAGAGTGGGAGCGGCTGGAGACGTCGTGCCGGGCGGTGGTGGACGACAGCTGGGCCCGTCACCGGCGGGCTCTGGAACTGGCCGCGCAGGGCGGGGAGCCGTCGACGAGCGCGCAGCACAGTCCGCAGGACATCGCCTGGCTGCTGTTGCGGGACGGCCCCTTCCCGGACCGGCCCGTGTACCGGGCGCAGACACAGGGCACGAAGTCGACGCAGTGGGACCTGCGCCGGGCAGTGCGGCAGGTACGCAGCGATCTGTTTCCGCACCCGGTCGTCCAAGTCGCCTACTCCGTCCTGTTCGGCATGTACTGCGGAGTCGTACCGGACGGCATTGACGATCTGGGCTTGGACGGTCTCGAGTGGACCGGCGACGCCACGATGCTGATCACCTACATCAAGGGGCGTACTGCGCGAGAGAGTTCCAATCTTCCGACTCGGGCGGTGCGGCTGCTGGAACGGTGGCTGGCGTACTCGGCGCCACTGCGGAACTTCGCTGACGCCGAGATCCGCGGGCAGCTGTGGATCTCGTACACGCCGAAGTGGTTCACGGCGAGTGGGGAGTTCAGTTCGGTCGTCGGCCCTCCGTCGGGCACGGGCCGTCATCGTGATCTGGTGAAGCAGTTGGGCCTGGTGGACGATGCGGGGAAGCCGTTCGTGATCCATCGCGGCCGGATTCGTGCGACGTACCACGAGCGATTGGCCAGGCGCGGGTGGACCGGGCGGGCCACGATCGATCCGAACCACACCGCCCGCACCGAAGGCGATCACTACGTCACTCCGACCAGTCCTGCTCAGCTCGATGCGGTGGAGTCGATCATCGAGGACGAACAGGCCGACATCCTGCGCAAGGCGCTACCGCCGGTGGTGCTCTCGGCCGAGCAGGCAGCGCGGTTCGCCGAGGATTTTCCTGACGAGGTGAAGCGACTCGAGCTGGATGCCGCGGCCATCGCTGAGCTGGTGGGCGGCGAGCGCGATGTGTTCACCGCTGCGTGCGCCGATCAACTGGCCGGGGTCCACGGTCCTGCCGGGCAACCGTGTCCGGCCCGGCCGTGGGTATGTCTTCTGTGCCCGCTGGCGGTGTTCTTGCCACGTCATGCGGCGAACCTGCTCCGGCTGAACGCCTTCTTCGCGCGGCAGTTCCGGCAGATGCCCACGGAGAACTTCGTCCGGGTCTTCGGTCCGTACGCCGACCGTCTGGCCAACGAGATCCTGCCGAAGCTCTCCACCGAGGCCAAGGTAAAGGGAGAACGCGAGGTGGCTGACGACGACACTGATCTCCCGCTGAGGCCCGAGGAGGCCACACTGTGACGTCCCATCCCGTACATACACTTCTTTCCCGTCACCGTCGGCCAGCCTCGGTCTTCGCTCAGAGTGACGTATGTGAGATCGCAGGGCTGCGACGCGTCGAGGGCGCGACACGCCCGCGGTTCGAGCAGGACCGTTGGGTGTTCTCCGGCCTCGCGGACGCACACCGGATGATGTCCGACCACGAGCAGATCTGGGACTTCACCCGGATCGTCAATCCGCGATGGAGGGTTGTGGCCAAGGAGATCCTGCTGGCGATGCTGGCCCCGCAGTACGAGGCGGTGCTGGAGTGCGCGCATGCGCTACGGGCCGCCCGTTCTCCCCGGACCTGTTTCAACTTCCTGCAGCGATACACCGAGTGGTTCAACTGGCTCACAGAGCAGGGGATCACGGCTCTGGAGGATGTCACGCAGGAGATGTGCGAACGGTACCTGGAGCACTACTCGTGGAGCGTTCCGGTCCCCGGGCGGCCAAGGCGACGTCTCGAACCGTACTCAACCGTGGCGCACGTCCGGATCCTCAAACTGATCGCCCAGTACGAGGAACTGCTGTCCAGTGACAGCTACGAATCCGGGTTTGTCCCGTGGAGGGGGAAGACCGCCACCCAGGTCGTCGGCTACAAGTCGAAGGGGCCGAACCTCACACCGCCCGTGCCGGACTCCATGCTGCAGCCGCTGTTGGCCACCTGCCTGTACTTGGTCAATGAAGTGGGGCCGCATCTGGCAGACCTGATGGACGCGGCGCGTACCTCCCGAGCGGACACCACGGCGTCGGGCAGCGTCACCCTGGCGCGCCTTCCCGCTCTGCGGCAGGTCCTGGACCTCATGCGGGCCAGTGGCGAACCGCTACCCGCGGTTGATGATGTTCAGCTGCGGAAGCGCACCACGCTGGAACAGGAGGGCCCTCTGAAACGCCTGGGGTGGGAAGCACTCGCCCGCACCGTCGGCGCCCGCAGATTCGGAGACGACGCGCGTCGGCAAATGTTCCCTGAACTGACCACGCTGGCCGCCGAGGTCGGATTCCAGCCGCCGCTGGCCCGGCAGGCCGCAGCCATCCCGCGCATGGGGGACGGCGAACTGATCCCGTGGACATTGCCGTTGGCCGAGGGCGATCTCCTCTTCATGGTCGACCATGCGGTGACAGCCTGTCTGGTGGTGACCTGCGCCCTCAGCGGGATGCGGACCAGCGAACTCCTGGAGATCGAGGCAGGATGCCGACTCCCTGCTGTGGCGACGCCCGGGGGTGGCCGCCGGTTCCGGCTCGCCAGCCGCCTGATCAAAGGGCAGAAGTTCGGGGGAGTCCCCGACGAGTGGGTGGTCATCGAGCAGGTGGACCGGGCCGTGACCCTCGCCGAACGGCTGGTGAACCGGCCGGCCGGTGAGGCTCTGTTCGGCACCATCGACCTGGCCGGCCGGTTGAAGAATCTGCGTGGCTGGCTGGAGCGGACTGGCAACCGGGAGCGCTGGGGACTCCCGGTCATCCCCCGGGGCCCGCTCAATGCCAGGATGCTGCGCCGGACGCTGTCCCTGGCCATCGCGGAGCGTCCGGGCGGTCTGCTGGCGGCGAAGATCGCCCTCAAGCACATCTCCGTGGCCACCACGGAGGGCTACGCCGCTCGCCCCGGCGGATCCCAGCGGCTCTTCCATGCCGAGATCGAGGAGGCCGAGGAAGCCCATCATGTGCAGCTGACAGTGCAGGCATTCCGCGATGTCCAAGCGGGCCGTATGCCCGCCGGTCCCGGTGCACGCGGCCTGATCGAGGCGTTCCACCACGTGGATGCCCAGCTGAAGGACGCGGCCCGCACAGACCCGAAGATCCTCAAGGACGACCGTCACCTCGAGAATCTCCTGCGTAAACAGGCCAAGACGCTCCACGTCGGCCCCGCCAACTTCTGCTGGTTCCGCGACCCGTCCAAGGCCCTGTGCCTGAGCCTGGCCGGCACACCGAATGCGACGAAGCCGCTGGTCGGAATGTGCGACTCGGCTCGTTGCCCGCAGGCCACCCACCACCCATGTCATCGTCCCGTCTGGGCCGGACAGGCCACCGCCATCGATGTGTTCATCGGGAGCCCCCGGGTGGCCAAGGGCGAGAAGGCACGGCTGGCACCCGAACGCGATCGCGCCCTGCGGGTCGTCGCAGAGATCGACGCCGCCCAGGCTGCGCCCGGTGGAGGGGAGTGAGATGGCCCGGCTCACCCAGGACGACAAGGCTCGCAACGAGGCCGCAATCCGGGCTGCTATGGAACGGATCCTGAGCGGCAACCTGCCGCCCGGGGGGAAGGCGGACCTCAAGACCCTCGCCGCACTGGCCGGGGTCACCCGCACCGGCTTCTACCCCAAACCCAACCGCGACGGCACCGTCAGGCCCGGCGCCTACCAGCACCTTGCCGAGGAGTTCGAGCGACGGCTCAGGGAACTTCAGGACGCTGGGGAAATCCTCGATCCCCGAGTCGCGCAGATCGAGCGGCTCAAGAAGGAGAACGCCGAACTGAAGAGACGCATCACCGCCCGCGATGAGGAGCTGACGAAGCTGTCCGGGTTCAAGACCCTGGCGATCTCCCGGTTGGCCGCCCAGCACGACGAGATCATGCGATTGCGCGAGCAGGCCGCCAACGGCGAGAACGTCCGCCGACTCCCCGCTAGCAGCAACCGCACTGCTCCGTTCGGGTCGTGCAACTGACCGCCGAGAGCACCATCGCCCCGCTCCTCACTGCCGTGTTCGGTAGCTGCGCAGCCACATGTCGACGCCATCATCGACGATTTTCTTGATCTCGGCGGGTGAGAGCTCGTGCATGCCATAGCTGGACTGATGCGCCGCCTCATGGGCGGTGAGAAGGACGAGTTGATGGGCAGCCAGGTCGACATCGGGCACATCAAGGACACCCTTTCGCACCTGCCGCTCGATCTCCTGCGCGAGGGCCGCCTCGAACGGGGCACGCGGGCGCGCCCATTCTTCGGCGAGCTCGGGGTGGCGCACCTGCTCGGAGATGATGACGCGGCGTAGTGCGTTGAGGTCCTTTGCCAGGACCAGTTCCACCCAGAGACGTGCGGCAGCGCGAAGGTCCCGGTCCAGGTCACCCGATTCCTTGAACTCGGTCGCGAACCGGGACTCGGACTCGCTCGTCGCGTCGCGCTGTGCCGTCTCGATGACCGCGGTGAACAGGCTCTTCTTGTCCCCGAAGTGGTTGTAAATCGTCTGCTTCGAGACTCCGGCCTCCGCTGCGATCGCATCGACGCTGGTGTCGGTGAAGCCGTTGCGCAGGAACACGTGTCTGGCCGCGTCGATGATCGCCCGCCGCTTCCCGGGTCGGCCTGGGCGGGCGCCGTGTGCTGAGGGCGCCGCCCCCGCAGGAGTCTGATGTTGACGACTTGGACTCATGAGTCCAATACTATAGGCACCAACTTGGACTAGACGGTCTAGTCAAAAAACTCGGGAGCGCCCATGCCCTCTCTCCTCCAGCGCCGCACAGCCCCCTCCTCGGAGGGTTCTCCACCCGCCGACGCGATCGTCCACACCGAAGGGTTGAGCAAGATCTATCCGGACGGCACGGCCGCCGTGGACGCCCTCGACCTGTCGGTGCGCCGGGGCGAGGTGTTCGCCCTCCTCGGCCCGAACGGCGCGGGCAAGTCCACCACGGTGGGCATGCTGACCACAGGCGTCGTACCAACAGTCGGCCGGGCCTGGGTGGCCGGCATCGACGTCGCGGACCGGCCCGCCGACGCCCGCCGGAACATCGGCGTGGTACCCCAGCGCAACACGCTCGACCGCAGCCTGACCGTGCGCGAGAACCTGGTCTTCCACGGACGGTTCTTCGGCATGCGAACCGCCAATGCAGGACGCGAGGCCGATATCAGGCTTGAGCAGGTCGCGCTCGCGCACGTCGCCGGCAAGCCGGTGGACGGCCTGTCTGGAGGCATGACACATCGGCTGATGATCGCCCGCTCGATCCTGCACCGGCCACAGGTGCTCTTTCTCGACGAGCCGACCACCGGCCTGGACCCCCAAAGCCGTCTCGCCCTGCACGAGATCGTGCGCGGACTGCGCGCCGCCGGTCAGACGATCGTCCTGATCACCCACGACATGCAGGAGGCCGACCAGCTCGCCGACCGGGTGGCCATCATCGACCACGGACATCTACTGGCCCTCAACACCCCGGAGACACTCAAACGCTCGGTGGACGCCGACACCGTCGTCGCGGTGACCGCCGACACCGGCCCGCCGGTTCTCGCGGCACTCCTGAGCAAGCAGGTGCCCGGGGTCCGCGACGTGCACATCCTCAACGACTCCGTCCTGCTGACCGTCCACGGAGACCAGGCAGTGCTCCCGGCCATCGCCGCCGCCGTGGCGGACGCGGGCATCGGCCTGCGCGATGTCCGCGTCGAAGAACCCTCCCTGGAGACCGTTTTCATCCGCCTCACCGGCAAGGAACTACGCGACTGATGGACACCACCACCGCTGCTCTCGCCCCAGCCGCCGCACCGATCCGCCCCTCCGCCATCGCGACCTGCCGCGCGGTCGGCGCCCTGCTCGCCCGCGACCTCACGGTCCTGCGCAAGCAGCCGAGCAACTTCGTCGCCCGCACCGTCGTGCAACCGCTGATGCTGCTGTTCGTGCTCGGTTACGTCACCCCGAAGATCACACCGGGCCACGGCTCCGGCGCCCAGGCGGCGGATGAGGCCACCACGCTCCTGGCGGGAATGCTCGCGATGGTCGTCCTCTTCCAGGGCATCTTCGCCGTCGCCATGCCACTGGTGCAGGAGTTCGGCTACACACGGGAGATCGAGGACCGCGTGCTGTCCCCGATTCCCGTCGGGCTCGTCGCGTTCGCCAAAGTCCTCGCCGGTGCGCTCCAGGGCCTGCTGGCCGCGGTCGTCGTCTTCCCGCTCGCGGAGTTCGTCCCCTCAGCCCGGCCCGACCTCCACCTCCACTGGGCCGTGCTCCTGACCCTGGCACCGATCGGGGCACTGATGTGCTCCGGTCTCGGCCTCTTCCTGGGTACCGCCCTCGATCCGCGCAGCGTCACCGCGCTATTCGCGATCATGCTGACACCGCTGCTCTACCTCGGCTGCACCCTCTACCCGTGGAGCACACTCGACCAGATCCGCTGGGTCCAGGCGCTGTCCCTGGCCAATCCCCTGACCTACGTCAGCGAAGGCTTCCGCGCCTCGGTCACCACCGCCCCACACCTGAGCCTCTACATCGTCTACCCAGCCCTCATCGGCCTCACGGCCCTGCTCCTCTGGCAAGGGATGCACCACTTCCAGCGCCGCGTCGTCACCTGACCCTGGCGACCAGGCCACACCTGAGTGGCCGCCCCAAGTGGAGCCCTCGGGTGCGGCCACGCTTCTGCGGCGAGCCCCGCGGCGCCTGGATCCTGGCGACAACCTGGGCCTGAGATGATGGGCATCAATCAGCCAGAGCAGCGCGGCTTCCGTCGCTCCGACAACCGATGAAAGAGACACGATGCGCCGCCGTCACGTGACACGAGCCGAGGCGTCGACCCACCGCTAATGGGACACGGCCTGCGGGGGACACGGCGTCTGCAACGACTCACCCGGTCCTGCTGCCGATGCTGATCCTGATCGCGGCGCCGCGCGGCTGGGGTGCGATGCGGGTGGCGCAGGAACGGTACGTGTCGGTGATGAGCTGGGTCGAGCATGTGCGGGCCAGCCGCCTCATCGGCAACCTGCTCACGGAGCGCACCGCCGCGCAGGAAGTGCGCATCCACGCCGTCGGTCCGTTCCTGCTCAGCCGCTACGAGCGTATGGCCGAGAGCGCGGAGGCCGAGCAGGAGCGGCTGGCCGCCGGCAAAGCCGTCACCGAGTGGGTGGCCGCCGCACTGTCCGGCCTTGCCATGGCGGCGACGTACGCGGCCCTGTTCCTGCTGATCACGAGCGGGCACATGAGCCTGGCCGTGGCCGGGACCGCCGTCATCGCCGTCCGGTCCGGCTCGGCGAGCCTGGGCGCGCTGGTGATGAACATCAACCAGCTGCACGAGGAGTCCCTCTACGTCCGCGACCACGCCCGCTTCCTGGACGAGGCGACACGACGCACCATCCCCAGCGGCGGCGATCCCGTTCCCGCACAGGTGAAGCAGGTCGTCCTCGACCGGGTCGGCTACCGCTACCCGGACCGGGAAGCCCCCGCCCTGGACGGGGTCTCGCTCGCTCTGCCCATGGGTTCGGTCACCGCCGTGGTCGGCGAGAACGGCTCGGGCAAGAGCACGCTGATGAAGGTGTTGTCGGGCCTGTTGCTGCCGCAGAGCGGGACCGTGCGGTGGGGTGACGCCGAGGTTTCCTCCCTGGACCGCTCCCAGGTCTTCGAACGCGTCGCACTTCTCACCCAGGACTTCCAACGCTGGCCCGTGACCGCGGGGTTGAACATCCGAATCGGCCGGCCCGCCCGAGAAGCCGGCCCCGAGGACCTCCAGCCGTCCGTCGACTACGCGGGTGCCGGACCGGTCGTCGCGAAACTTCCCAAGGGGCTGCGCAGCCTGCTGGCCCGGATGTTCCGCGGCGCGAGCGAACTGTCCGGCGGCGAGTGGCAGAAGATCGGGCTCGCCAGAACCCACTGGCGCAGCTCCACCTCGGACGACGACGGCGTGCTCATCGTCGACGAGCCCACCTCCGCCCTCGACCCGGAAGCCGAGATCGCCGCTTTCGACCGCATCCGCGAGCTCGCCGCCCCGAACCGGGCCGTCGTCCTGGTCACCCATCGCATGTCCGGCGTCCGCTACGCCGACCGCATCTACGTTCTGCACCACGGACGGCTCGTCGAGCACGGCAGCCACGACGAACTCATGGCCACCCAAGGGCGCTACGCCTCGATGTTCAACGCGCAAGCCGCCCAGTACGCCCCCGCCGGCACCATCCCCCGCCCCGGCTCCCCCACCCTCGCCGATCCCGCATGACCCCCTCGAAAGGCCCAGCGTGACGACTCCTCCCACCACCGCGCAGGAACACGATCCCAGCGCACTGCGGAACCGGCTCGTCGATCGTCTCCTCGCAGCCGGACACATCCGCACCACCACTGTCGAGGCCGCCCTGCGCAGGGCTCCCCGTCATGCTTGCGCACCGGAAGTGCCTGTGCAGACCGCGTACGCCGATGACATCATCCCCACCCGGCACACGCCCGACGGCCGCATCTGCAGCTCCGTCAGCGAACCGTGGCTCCAGGCCGACATGCTCGAAGCCGCCCGTCTCCGGCCCGGCCACCGCGTCCTGGAGATCGGCTCGGGCGGCTACGACGCCGCCCTGATCGCCGAACTGGTGGGCCCGGCCGGAGAGGTCACCACCGCCGACATCGACGCAGACGTCACCGACCGCTCCACTCGCTTCCTCGCCACGACCGGATACGACCGTGTCCGTGTCCTCGCCTCGGACGCCGAACATCTGCCCACCGAGGCCGTCCCCGAAGACGACTTCGACGCAGTGATCGTCACGCTCACCGCCTGGGACCTGCCGTGGATCAACATGGTCGCAGCAGGCGGACGCCTCGTCGCCGTGCTACGCCTCCACCCGTACGTGTGGTCCATCGGTTTCACCCAACGTGACGGTGCGCTCATCAGTGACGAGCCGCTGACCGTGTGCGGCTTCGTCCCCGTGCAGGGCGCCGGCGCATGGGACCCGCACCTGCGCGCCCCGACTTCTGTTGCCTGTCCGTCGACCCGGACTACGACACCAGCGCCATCAGCCCCCGCCGCCGCACCGGCGCGGCGGGGCCATCGTGCGCGGGACGTCACTCGCACGCTGGCACACGAGCGGATCGGGGACGGCGATCACGGCGAAGGCGTATACGAGTTCGCCGTTCACGGCTACGGGCCGACCGGTCACCTGTCGGCCACGGAGATGACCGAGCACGTCCAGCACCGACAGCGCAACGACCGCGCCGCGCCCTGCCCGCACATCACCGTCCGGCTCCAGGACGGCACCGGACCGACAAGCGCCGGCACCGGCGGCCTACACCTGTTCCACAAGAAGCACACGCGGATCAAGACCGACTGGCCCGTCGTTCCCCGCGCCGCGGCCCTGCTCACCGACGGCCAAGGCCGTTGTCTCGCCCAACAGCCAGGCCCAGCCCGCTCGCCAGAAGGAGCCGAATGACGACCACCTCAGCCACCGCCGACTACTGGGAGCCACTCTGGGCCGGCGGGCGCCGATACCGGCAGGTTAACCGGGCCGAGGCCACGTTGCTGGCCGACCACGTTGGACCCGGCCGCGGACGCCCGGCGCTCGACATCGGCACCGGCGACGGCGCCCTCGCTGGCCACCTCCACCAGCTCGGTTACCACACCACCGGCATCGACTTCGCGCCCAGCGCCATCGCCGCAGCCCGGAACACCCAGGTTCCCCAGCACGATGGTGGCCCGGCCTGGCGGCTGATGGACTTCACCACCGACGACCTGAGCGCACTGCCGTATCCCGCGTATGCGGTCGTCACCTGCCGCCTGGTGTACCGGTGGATGGACGACAAGCCGGCTTTCCTGGACCGCGTCCGGCAGGTCCTCGCCCCCGGCGGGACCTTCTGGGTCGTCACCGAACTCGCCGGCCGCCGTGAGGTCGGTGATCCCTGCCAGCGCCTCGGGATCAGCCCCGTCGAGGCCGAGATCCTCACCGCGGGCTGGTCCGTCGTACGCACCGCGGACATCGACGTGCTGCGCTGTTACGCACTCCGCCCCTGAACATCGGAGCCAGAACGTTGGACATGGAACGGCAGACCCGCCTCATCTGGGAGGCGTACGGAGAACACCACCTGCGGCAGGGTACGCCCCTCACGGAAGTGGACCGGATCACCTGGGGCCCCGCAGCGAACGGGCCGGGGGATGATCTTCTCGGGGACCTCAGCGGCCTGCGTGTCCTGGACATCGGCTGCGGCCCCGCCCGGCACGCCGCCCACCTGGCCCGCACCTACGGCTCACACGTGGACGCCGTCGATGCTTCCCTCAGCCAGATCGAGCGGGCCCGCGCCCGCTACCCCGATGTGCCGGGCCTGCGGCTGGTCCACGCCGACGCCGTCGACCACCTGGGCACGGCAGCGCCGTACGACGTGATCTACTCCCTCAGCACCTTCCACTTCCTCGACCCGCACCGACTCCTACCCGCCCTGGCGACCGCCCTCAAGCCGGGCGGACGGCTGTGCTTCACCGTGCTGCACACCAACTCCGTCGGCGACGGCCCGACCTCGACCGTCACCCCACGCCCGGAGATCCTGCGCCTGGCAGGCGGCGACGACCTCACCGTGCACATGTGGGTGCTCACCCCCGAGTTGTGGGAAGACCTGCTCGTGCAGTACGGGTTCCGCGTGCAGGGCGTCACCGTCCTCGACGCGCCGGAGGAGAACAACCACGCCTCCTACCGGCTGTTCCAGGCCCACCGACCGGCCCGGATCACCGCCCGTCCGCGCACCGCGAAACCGCCTGCCGCCCACGCGGCCGTCGGCGTCGGCGCTGCGCTGCTCGGACCCCGGGGCCTGCTCCTGGGCCGGCACCGGCTGGGCACACGAGAACTGCCCGGCGGCACGGTGGAGCCGGGCGAGTCACTACAGCAGGCGGTCGTGCGCGAACTCGCCGAGGAAACCGGCCTGTACGCCGACCCAGCCGACGTCCGCGTCCTGGGCATGCTCCTCGACCAGGTCGGCGGCGTCGTCCGTATCACTTTCGGCGCGCTCGTCACCCGCTGGCGGGGCGAGCCCGCTGACCAACCCGGCGAGAGCGTCGGCGACTGGCGCTGGTGGCCGCTGGACGCCCTGCCCCCCGACCTGTTCGAGTGCAGCGCCCAGATCCTCACCGCCTGGCGCCCCGACCTGCCGATCGACCACGCACCCGCCCACTTCATTCCCCTCAACGACCCGAACACGACCGCCCCCGTGTGATTCCGGCCTGAACGGACGGAACCACACGGACAACCGCACTGTGGCCCCAAGGACCGATCCATGACCACTCCACGCCGTGCAACGCCCGCCGACGCCGAAGGCATCACCCACCTGCGGTCGGAGCTGATCCTCTCCCCACCACTCGACTCCACCTGGTCGGCCGTGTGCCGAGACCAGCTGGCCGAACGCCTCCAGCCTGCCGGCGACGCCCGGGCCTACGTCATCGACACACCCGATGGAGGACTCGCCACCTGCGCCCTGGCCCTGGTCAGCCCCGTACTGCCCGCACCCCGGTACCCAGAGGGACTGGCCGCACGCATCCAGGCAGTAGCCACCCGGCCCGGCTACCGACGCCGTGGCTACGCCAAGGCCGCCCTCACCGCACTCCTCGACGACCTGGAGCAGGAAGGCGTCACCCTCTTCGAACTGCACGCCAGTGACGAATCCAGGCCCCTCTACGAGGGACTCGGATTCATCAGCGATCCGGCACTCATGCGCAGAACCGCCCTGCCCCCGCAATCCCGTGGTCATCACACGCGCGCCGCTACCACCGACGAATGGGACACGATCCAGCGTCTGGCCGACACGTTCAGCGGCTTCGACACGAAGAACGGACTCCAACAAGAGGAGCAATGGACCCTGCAAGTACTCAAGCTCGCCGAAGAGGTGGGCGAGGCCGCGCAGGCAGTCATCGGCGCCCGGGGAACCAATCCTCGAAAAGGGCACAGTCACACGTGGACAGACGTCCAAGATGAGGTGGCCGACGCCGTCATCACCGGCATGGTCGCCCTGGCACGGCTGCGCCCGGACGCACGTGAACACTTCACTTCCGTCCTGGCCCGCAAAGCCGTGAACTTCCTTCGCCCGCACGACCCCAGTGACGAGGTGCTTCCCTAACGCAGCCCTGCCACCGTGCTTCCCGCTCCTTATCAGTGCCCAGCGCCTCGTCCCGGAAGACGGCTTCCCCAGCCCTACCAGCGTACAAAGATCTCCACCCACGACCAGATCTGGCCGCGCTGCCGGGCCGGGCTGACGTCCGCCGAACTGACGACTCGGCTCCTCGACGAAAGCGACTTCGGTAGCGGATTCGGGGCACCAGCCGGATCTTCAACGCCCTCGGCGACGAGCAGGGGGCCAGTTGCTGGCCGTCCTCGTCGACGGACATATCGCCAAGGCCCCCGCCAAGGCGACAGCGACCGGCCGACGCCGGCTAGTGTCCTGCGCCGGAAGTTCCTAGGCAGTTCCGGCTGAGCCGCAGGCGGTCAACCCGCATGGTCGACGCCGAGGACCCGATCGCTGCGCAGCACACTAGCTAGCGGCCGTTATGGACTCAGCCACCGCTCTTGCGTCGGAACGACCGCTGGTTTGCAGCCGGGCCGTGCGCGGCGCGGACCTTTGACGCGTCGGTGTTCGCAGCGAGTTCGGCGGCGTCCGCCTGCATACCGCGCTTGCGCGCCAGGGCCTCCCGAAACTTGCGCTTCAGGTCGTACTGGCCGTCATCGTCGGGCGAGAGGGCAGGGCTCTCGACGTCAGCCGACTCCGAACCTTCTTGTGACGGGGACTCTGCGGTCATGGCGACCTCCTGGGTTCGGACAGTGGAGATCACAGCTTGTCATGCCGGGCACCGCATGAGGCGTCCGAGGTCGGCATCACCAGCCGCCATCGGCCGCTCTGGCTCGCGGGGTCGGATCGCCGCGGCAGCAGAACGCCCGCTTCGTTGCTGCCCGGAGATTGACGCCTTCGTACCCCTGGAGCCCTGGTCGCCTGAGGATCGGGTTCGAGCGGGCTCAGACGCAGTGAAGGCCCGGTGGATACCGGGCCTTCACGTGTGAGTAGCGGGGACAGGATTTGAACCTGCGACCTCTGGGTTATGAGCCCAGCGAGCTACCGAGCTGCTCCACCCCGCGTCGGTACGGTGAACTGTACGGCATCGATCCCGCTGTGCCCAATCGGCTTTCGTCCGGAGGTGATGGCGCTCTTGGTGTCTCATTCCGTGGCGATCAATGCGGTCCATCGTCAGCGCTCGGTGGCCTCGTGATCGTGATGATCCGACGGCTCAGCCGGTTCACGCCTCGAATTCGGTGAGATCGATGGTGTGAACGTGCAGCGGATAGCCGTACACCGGGTGCACCGTCTCGCGTTCCGGCACCATGCCGAGCTTGCGGATGATGTTCTCGGAGGCGTCGTCACCCATCCGGTTGATGCTGATGACGCGGTCGAGGCCACGGTCCTGGAGCGCGAACTCCAGGGTGGCCTGGGCGGCTTCGGACGCGTATCCCTGGCCCCAGAACTGTGAGCCGAGCCGCCAGCTGATCGCCACGGCGGGCAGTACCTCCGGCAGGAACTCGGGCACGGACAGACCCGTGAAGCCGGCCAGTTCACCCGAGGCCAGCAGCTCGACGGCGAAGAGGCCGAAGCCCTCCTCGTCCCACTCCTCCTCCCACTTCTCGATGTCCTCGGCTGTGTGGTCCAGGTCGCGCACCGAGCCGTCGTCGATCCAGCGCATGACCTGCGGGTCCGCATTGATGTCCGCCATCGGCGCGAGGTCGTCGTCATGCCAGCGGCGGAGAAGGAGGCGGGGGGTACGGATCTCGGTCATGGTCCCATCCTGCCGAAGCAAGAGCCTCATCGGTAATCGGCGCTCGCCTGTGCTGGTGCCGCCGCTCTCCCGACTGCTCATGATCGACCGACCCGGCCACTGCTCGCCCGGCGCGGGTCACGCTGCGATCCTTTGGTCACGGTCGTGTCAGGAGTCCGTGGGTGTGCGTCGCGTGAGTGGATCTCTGAGCGGATCCGCCGTAACCGTCGGTTGGATCGGCGGCCTCGGGCCGGGCGCTCGCCCAGCGGTACAGGGTGTCGCGGAACACGGTGGCGAAGGCTCTGTCATGTCAGGTGCACTCCCGCTCTGCTGACCGAGGACCGACCGCTCCCTCGGCGGCGTGCCGGAGGAGACACTGCACCGCTTTGCGCAGATCGTCTGCAAGATCCGTTTGGCCGCGAGCGCCCGGCGCAAGCACTGTGGAACGTCCCGTTCCATGTCACTGTGTGCGGCATCACCACCCGCCCGATGGGTCAGGACGGCGAAGAGCAGCCCTCTCCGCTTCCGGGCCAGTCCGTCGCATCCTTCTACGACCAGACCCTGACCGCTCTCGCCGCACAGGCGTCCTGGGCGTCCTGGGCGTCCGGGTGGACATCCCTATTCCCAAGCCCTTCGATCTGCCCGACGCCGACCGGCCCTTCGCCGAGGACACCGAGCACGCGACCTACGACCCGGTGGCCGCACACCGCTACTGGCGGGTGCTGAGCCACACCTTCGACATCGCCCACAGCTTCGGCTTCTGGTTCGGCGACGACACCTTCGTCGAGCCCGCGTTCTACTCGTACACCGAGCCCGGCGACCGTCAAGGTCCCCAAGGCCGAGAAGGCCAGGCCCCGGCGCGTCGGGATCACCCGCCCTGTTCGCCGAGGGCGAGCCTGAGCGGGCTGCTCAAGCGGCCCAGCAAGCATTGGACGACGCCGCCCGCCCGTACAAGATGACCGCGGTGGGACGAGGTGCGGGCCCGCGCGGGGGCTCTCACCGCAGCCCGGCCGACCACGGTCGCCGCCTGAGACCATCGAAGCCATGGGCAAGCACTCCCGGCCCGGACCGCCGAACCAGCGGTCCCGCGTAGTCACGCGCGTTGATGGCTGCGGCCCGCCGGCTGTACAACCTGCGGCGCGAGTCACCTGAGCCCCGACGAGCCGCGGGCTCTGGAGGAGTGGGACGGTTCTCCAGACACCTCATAGGTGTCTCAGAGCGGGGCGAAGCAACTGGTGTCTCGTTCCTACTTCTGGTTCGAGGACATCCGGCAGCCCAGTCCCGTCAGGGGGCGGAACTGACGCTTCCCCTGACATCGCCGCAGCGGCCTCCGACCTGGGAGAGGACCTGGTCCCGGACGGCGAGTCTGTATCGGGGGCGAGGAGGCTGCGGTACCGGGGCGGGTGCCGCCGCCGTGGGGAAATGGCTCAGTGAGAGCTGCCGTGCCGTGGGTGCAACTCTGCCTCGGACTTGCCTGTGCAGGAAGATCGACTGAGCGCGGTTAGGCGTTGGCGACTCGTTCGGGGGGTCCACCCGTGGCGAAGCGTGCCTGTACGTCGGGGCTGTCGAGGAGTCGGGCCGGGTAGCCGGGTCCGGTCCGCACCGCGACGTCTTGGTGGTGCAGTGGTTCACCGCATGAGGAGCAGACGACCTTGGCCTGGGTGTCGTGGTCGCAGGCGGTGTGGTGCATGACCACGGGGATGCCGTCGTCATCGGTCAGCCACCGGTCGCCCCAGGCGTTGATCGCGGCGAGCACGCCGAAGAAGTCCCGGCCCTTGTCCGTCGGCAGGTACTCATGACGGACCGGCTCGCTCTGGTAGGGGCGGCGCTGCAGCAGGCCGGCGTTCTCCAGGCGCCGGAGCCGGTCGGTGAGGGTGTTGCGCGCGATGCCGAGCGAGTCGATGAAGCCGTCGAAACGTGGAGCATGGCACTTGCACCGGAGGCCATCCGCGTCAGCCGCGCGGCCGGCTACGCCCAGAGGTCGTCGGGGCCGCTGCGGGCAGATCCAGTCCGGCGCCCCTGCACGCGGTACGGCCTGAGCGGGTGACGACGCCGGACGGTGCCGGCGTCTCAGCGCCGATCGACCCGGGTGACGGCCAGCAGCACCACAGCCAGGACCTGGATGGCGACGACCACCATGATCAGCACGGGGATCGAGTATCCGTACAAGCCCCCGGTCAGCGCGCCGCCGGCCAGGCTCGCCGCGCCGACGACGCCTGCGAACAGGCCGTACGCGGTCGCGCGTCGCCCGCTGGGCACCAGGTCCGCGACCGTGGCGCGCAGGGTCGACTCCTGGATGCCCATGGCCGCGCCCCACACCAGCGACCCGGCCACCGCGACGGCGACCGTGTCGGTGAACGCCAGCGCCACCACGCCCGCCGTGAGGACGGGCAGGGCGATCAGCACGCGTGGGCCGAGCCGGTCGTACAGCAATCCCGTGGCCAGCGCCGCCACCGCGTCCACGGCCATCGCCGCCGCGTACAGCACCGGCACCCACGCGGCGGACAGCAGATGGCGCTGGACCAGGTGGTAGGAGAGCACGCCGAAGGTGGCGAACCCGGTCGTGGTGGCCGCGGTGAATCCTGCGTACGTCCAGAACGCCCTCGGCAGACGCCCGTCCTGACCGGCCGGTGTCGCGGCTGCCGCGGTGAGCTCGCGTTCGTAGGCTTCCGGGTCCGGCACGCGGGCCCGCAGCCACGCCAGCAGCCCCAGTACCGCGACACCGGGGACGGCCAGCACGCCGAGCGCCGGTCCGTAGGCGCCGCCGGTCAGGGCGAGCACCCCGGCGACGACCAGCGGGCCGACCAGGGCGCCGACCTGGTCCATGGCCTCGTGCACGGCGAATCCGCGCCCGCGTCCGGTCGCGGCTGTGGCGTGCGACAACAGGGTGTCCTTCGCCGGTGAGCGCACCGCCTTGCCGACTCGCTCGGCGATCACCAGCACGCACGCCGCCCACAGCACGCCGACCACGCCGAGCAGCGGGACGGACACTATGGTGAGCGCGTAACCGGCGATCGCCAGGCCCCAGAAACGGCGGGTCCGGTCCGCCAGCGGGCCGGAGACCAGCCGCAGCCCCAGCGCCGCCGCCTCACCGGCGCCCGTGACCACGCCGACGACCAGGGCGGACGCACCCAGCGAGGCCAGCAGCGGTCCGGTGATCGAGCGGGCGCCCTCGTACACGAAGTCCGCGAGCAGGCTGACCGTGCCGAACCACACCACGAACCGCCAGGGTCCCATCCGCCCCGGCCGATCCGCCTCCTCTTCCTCGGCAGCCGCCGGGTTCACGCCCACAGCGCCTCCGCGAACGACACCCCGGCGAACGCCGCGCCCAGGCCCGCCACCACGCCGGCGACGACGTTGGCGGCGGCGAAGAACCTCGCCCCGTCCTCGGCCAGCCGCAGCGTCTCGTACGAGAAGGTCGAATACGTCGTCAGCGCCCCGCACAGTCCGGTGCCCAGCAGCAGCTGAACATGGGACGCAGCGGCGCCGGCCGCCGTGGCGCCGGACAGCAGGCCCAGGACCAGGCAGCCGACCACGTTGACGGTGAACGTGCCCCACGGGAACACGGTGTCGTGTCGCTTCTGCACCGCCCGGTCGGTGAGATACCGCAACGGGGCGCCGACCATCGCGCCGATGACGACGAGCAGCCAGTTCACGCCTTCATCTCCCTGCCGACGTACCGGATGACCTCGCACGCGTCGAGAGTCACCAGCCCTTCACCGACCAGCTCGTCCAGCTGCGGCAGGAAGTCCCGCACCCGGTCCTCGGTGTCCACGATGACGATCGCCACCGGCAGGTCCTCGCTCAGCGACAGCAACCGCGAGGTGTGGATCAGGGAGGAGGCACCGAAGCCCTCCACGCCGCGGAACACCGACGCACCGGCCAGTCCGGCCTTGTGCGCCCGGTGCACGATCTCGCTGTACAGCGGCTTGTGATGCCAGACGTCGTTCTCACCGATGAAGATCGTCACCCGCAGGGCACTGCCCGTCAGCCTTGTCACCGCTGCCTCCACGCCACCAGGCGGCGCGTCACCGTCGCCGCGAGCCATACCGCCGCCATCACCGGCCACAGCTGCGACGCCCCGTACCGGGCCGAGGCCCCGACCGCCCCGCCGAGCGCCACCACCGCCACGATCGGCCCCTGCGTCCGCCAGGACCGCTGCCGCTGCTGAGCGGGCGCGCGCGCATCGAAGTCGGGGGCCGTGGGCTCGTGCACCTGAGGATTCGGGGTTGTCATGGACGTACGTCTCCTACTCGCCGGGGCCCAGGTACGCGGCACGCTCCCTCGCAAGTAGGGACTGTTGGCGGCATCCGTGCCGCGGTTCGGGTACGGCGAGCCCCACCGCCGCGCTGTGATCAGAGACCACAGCCGCAACCCAGCCTAACGTGACGACCGGGACCGTCGCGCTGCAGGTCCAGCTTCCGGACGGGACGCGGACGCGGTTGTGGCGGCTGGTGGTGGTCATCGGTCCGTAGCGGGCGTACGGCGGTTACGGCGGTTACGGCACGACGGTGAGTGCCAACTGCCGTGGCCGGGAGGGTGGTCCGTGCGGGTCGGGGATGTAGGTGTCGGCGAAGGGGAGAGTGGCGGCGCCCGGGGAGGTGGCACGTGCGGTGGCGGTGTGGGTTCCGTCGGCTGTGGTGTGCGTGTCGAGTACCTTCACCATGCCTGGAGCCGGGCTGGTGGGGGATGCCGGGGCGGAGTGGCCGGATGACGCGGGGCCGCCGGCGGAAGAGCCGGACACGGACGATCCGGGCCGGGTGGGACCCGATGAGGAGGGCGGGGTGGAGCCGGAAACCGACGGTTCAGTGGGGGCCGTCGGGGAGACGCCGGTACCGGAGGCTCAGGCGGCGGTTGCGGCTGCCAGGGCGAGAGCGGTGAGCAGCCGGTCGCTGGTGCGGTGGTGTCTCATGGGCCCCTGGTGGATTGTGGTCGTCCGGCGGTGGGACGTGACCGTGTCACGGGGAGTCCCCGGCGGGTGGGGCGGGCACCGCGCTGCTCTGTGCGATACAGAGGGAACCCTGTGACGATACAGAGGAAACCCTCTGATTTTACCGTGAGTTGACTGAACTCCGTAAATTCTCGGTTGCTTCGCGCCACCCGGGCTCCCTCTCTCTTGTTGTGTGACATGTCCGGTGCAAACATCCCCGATTGCGAACACGCGCTCCTTCGGCGTGAACGTCCTTCCACCCCACGGGCCGGGTGATCTCCGGCTGCCCGAAAGGATGTTCCGTGTCCCGATCCAGACACAGACGCGGCCGGACAGCCGCGCTCACCGCCGTCCTGACCGCAGTCCCCGTTCCCCGGCTCGCCGCTCCCGCGGCCCAGGACCCTGCCCCACTGCGGTTCGACCTCGGCGAACGACTTCTCGGTCTCCGCCAGCCCAGCCTCCTCCAGCGTGCACGCCGGATCGTCGGCGACGACGACCGTCTCCACAGCGGTCACCTCCGGCGCGGCGCAGACGGTGAGCCTGCCGGCCTCGGGGCTGCCCAGCGGAGCGACCGCGACCTTCAGTCCGGTCTCCGTCACCGCGGGCGGCTCGTCGACGCTGACGGTGGCCACGTCCTCGTCGACCCCGGCGGGCATGTACAACATCACCCTGACGGGCACCGGTTGCTCGGCCACACACACGGCGACGTACACGCTCACCGTCCACGGCGGCGGCGGCGGTTCGATCACCAGCGGAGGCTTCGAGACGGGCACGGTGACCGGCTGGGCGTCCGCTGGGACGGCCTCGGTGGTCAGCTCCGGGCCGCACAGCGGTACGTACGCGGCTCGAGTGGGCGGCACCTCGCCGACCAACGGTGATTCATCGATCGCCCGGACCTTCACCGCGCCGTCCGGGACCAGCACGCCCGGCTTCCACTCCAACGTGACCTGCCCGGACACGGTCACCTACGACTGGGCGGCCGCACGCCGGTGGTCCGCCCCACCCGAACCCCACATCGACCACAAGAGGTCTCCTCATGTCGCACCCCGCTTTCCGTAGATCCGTCGCGACCGCCACCACTGTCCTCGTCTCGTTAGGCGGCCTCCTCCTCGCCTCGCACCCGGCGCTGGCCGACGTCTCCAACGGTGGCTTCGAGTCGGGCAGTCCGACCGGCTGGACGAGCACCGGCACGACCTCCGTGGTCAGCTCGGGCGCCCACAGCGGCACCTACGCCGCGCGTGTCGGCGGGACGTCGCCGACCAACGGTGACTCCTCGATCGCCCAGACGTTCAGCGCGCCGGCCGGCGCCACCCAGCTGTCGTTCTGGTACAGCGTCACCTGCCCCGACACGGTCACCTACGACTGGGCCACGGCCACGCTCACCGACACCACCGCCGGCACCACGACGACCGTGCTCGCCAAGGCCTGCACCACCGGCCAAGGCTGGAAGCAGGTCACGTCCTCCGTGACCGCCGGGCACAGCTACACCCTCAAGCTCGTCAGCCACGACGACAACTACGCGGGTGACGCCACCTACACCCTCTACGACGACGTCGCCTTCGCCACCGCCACCCCGCCGCCCGGACTGACCCAGGTCAGCACCGACCCGTTCACCAACACCTCCAGCCAGCACGCCACCGAGCTGGAACCCGACACCTTCGCGTACGGAAACACGATCGTCGCCTCCTCGCAGGTCGGCCGGTTCACCGACGGCGGCGCCTCCGACATCGGCTGGAACACCTCCACCGACGGCGGCACCACCTGGCAGCACGGCATGCTCCCCGGCATCACCACCTACCAGGGCGGCACCTGGGCCCGCGTCTCCGACCCGGCGGTGGCCTACGACGCCCGGCACGGGACCTGGATGGTCGCCGGGCTGGTCATCGACTCCAGCGTCAACGGCGCGGGCGTGACGGTCAGCCGCTCGACGAACGGCACGACGTGGCAGAACCCGGTCATGGCGGTCGGCAACGACGGTCAGGGCTACGACAAGGAATGGATCGTCTGCGACAACTCGGCCACCAGCCCGTACTACGGCAGCTGCTACATCGAGGTCGACGTCACCTCGTCCGGCAACCGTATCGTCATGAGCCGTTCCACCGACGGCGGCGCAACCTGGTCGAGCCCCGTCTCGCCCTCCGGGAACCCCAGCGGGCTCGGCGGCCAGCCACTGGTCCAGCCGAACGGCACCGTCGTGGTCCCCTACTCCTCCGATGGCAGCGCCGTCCGCGCCTTCAGTTCGGCTGCCGGCGGCTCCAGCTGGACCACCAGCACGCTGATCGCCAACGTCTCCAGTCACGGCGTGGCCGGCAACCTGCGCGACGGTGAGGGACTGCCGTCCGCCGAGATCGACGGATCCGGCAAGATCTACATCGCCTGGCAGGACTGCCGCTTCCGCTCCGGCTGCCCGGCCAACGACATCGTCTACGCCACCTCCACCAACGGCACCACCTGGTCGGCCGTGACCCGGGTCCCGATCGACGCCACCACCAGCGGCGTCGACCACTTCATCCCCGGCATCGGCATCGATCCCGCCACCTCCGGCGCCACGGCGAAGATCGGCCTCTACTACTACTTCTATCCGAACGCCAATTGCTCCGCATCGACCTGCCAGTTGGAGGTCGGCTACCTCTCCTCCGTCAACGGTGGCAGCACATGGAGCACACCCACCACGGTCGCCGGACCCATGCCCCTGTCCCAGATCGCCGACTCCACGCAGGGCCGTATGGTTGGCGACTATCTGTCCACCTCCGTCATCGGCGGTAGGGCGGTCTCCGTATTCGCCGCAGGCAAGACCCCGGCCAACGGGCAAGCCTTCGACGAGGCCCTCTACACCGCCGGGCCCCTCGCCGTGACGGGCGGCAGCACCGCCTCCACCGCCCGCGGCGCGGCCACTGTCCCCGCACCGCACACGCCCACGGGCTCCGGGCCGCTCCCGACCCGCCGCTGAGGCATCGGCTTCGCCACGGGAGGTGCGTACCCGGCGTCCGCCGGTACGTACCTCCCGTCCTGTCAGGCCGGCACCAGGAACCGAGCCGCAGCCCAGAACGTCACAGTGACGTGCGGTGACGTGAAGGAGCGGCGGTGGCGATGGAGCACAGCAGACGCAGCGCAGGCCGCGGGCGGTCGTGGCCTTGGTTCGGGGCCGTACTGGTTGCCGTTTCCTGCCTCCTGACGGCCTGCGGAGACAACGGCGGCAGCGTTTCGCAGGCGCGGCATTCCGCGTCGCCCCGCCCGTCCGCCGATCCGCCCGCCACGGCGCCCTCGGACGGTGACAGCTCCGGAACACCGGGAGCGCCGCCCTCTTCCACCACGACACCACCGGCAAAGACACCGCCGCGGCATCCCTCAGAGGCCCCGGCGCCCTCCGGGACGGCTTCGGCCGCACCGGGCTGTGTCGCCGGCGCCGTCAGCGTCACCCACGGCCCTGGAGACGCTGCCGTACGGAAAGTGTGCGTCCGGCCTGGCGCGACGGTGACCGTGGTGCTGCAGCCTCGCTCCGGGAACTCCTGGCCTGAGCCGCGCACGAGCAATCCGATGCTGGCGCTGGTGACCTCGGCCACCACCGACCGGGAGGGCGTCGCCCGGGTCACGGTACGGGCCGCGCGTACGGGCTCGGTATCGGTGACCTGGGGTCCTGAGGCCGAGCCCTTCTTCGGCCTCTGGCTGAGTGTGGCGGCGTATCCGGTGCAATGACCCCGGTCGTGGAACGGCCGGTGCGCCGCCCGCGAGGGGGGTGCACCGGCCGCTGGGTGACGGAGTAGCCGTCGTGATCAGTCCTTACGGCCCTTGAGGCGCCGTACGTCGAAGGACCAGATGCCGCGTCCGTGGGTGGCGGCGTACAGCTTGCCGTCGGGGCCGAGACGGAGCTGCATGACGGCCGTGGTGGGCAGGTTGTGTCCCAGGACCAGCCACTTGGTGGCCCCGGCGGGGCGGTAGAAGGTGGCCAGGTCGGTGCCGAGGGCGAGGCCGCCGTTCGGGAGGAGCTTGACCGTGTCGGCGGGGACGTCGGGCAGGTTGGCGGAGATGTCCGTCCAGCCGGCGCCGCCGTCCTTGGACTCGAAGACGTGGCCGACGCCCGCGCCCGGGCCCTCGGTGAACCGGCGGGAGAAGCCGTTGATCGCCACGTAGACGTGCTGGGCGTTGGCCGGGTCGATCTCGAAGCCGGAGACGTAGCGGTTCGGGATCGTGCCGTCGACCGGGAGGCTGAGCTGGTGCCAGCCGGTGCCGTCGGCGTTGCCGACCGCGATGCCCCGGGTGAAGCCCTGGTTGTTGCAGGGGCCGCACCAGCCGACGTAGACCGTGCCGCCGGAGGACGCGACGGCCGTGGCCACGTGGCCCTCGCCGAGGTCGTAGGCGTTCGTCCACTCCTTGCCGGAGCGGATGGCGAAGCCCTTGGTGTTCACCCACACGTGCCGGCCGCCTGCCACCCAGGTGCTGGTGTTCTTGGCGTCGGCGGTGATCGGTGCGATGAAGCGGGCGCCGGCGCCGCCCTGGTCCTTGTCCGGCGGGGCGACCTCGTACTCGGTGGCCTTGGACGGGTCCGTCGACCAGGAACCGTCGTTCACACCGCAGTTCTGCGTCACCCACATGTCGAGGTAGACGTATTCGGCGGCGATGTTGCAGCCGTTGGCGGGGTCGGCGATGGTGTCTCCGCCGTCGCCGCCGAAGTTGGAGCCCATGACCTTGTCGTGGCCGCGCAGGATGGACTGGCCGTTGTCCTGCAGGCCGCCGGTCACCGAGACACCACCGTTGGTGAGGTCCTTGCCGACGCCCACGGAGTAGTACTGGAGGGTGTCGAGGGTGCCGTCGCTCAGGGACTGCCAGTCCTTGGCGTGGCCGCCGGAGTCGACCGCGCCGTTGAGCGGGCGCCGGTAGATGCCGCCGTCGTTGCCGACGTACGCCCACGTCTTGCCCTGGTAGCTGCCGATCGCGACCGCGTGCTGGTCGGAGTGGGTCGTGGGCGAGCAGTCGCCGGTCTGCTTGGCCGGGTCGATGCTCCAGCAGGGGAAGGGGAAGTTCCAGTAGGGACCGGGCACGGTCCAGCTCTGGCCGCCGTTCTTGGTCTCGAAGACCTCTTCCAGGCCGAGGTAGAGATGGTCGGCGTTGGCCGGGTCGACCTGGAGGAACTGGTTGTACCAGGACTGGATGCCGGGCATGTAGCCCGCGCTCTGGAGTGCGGATCCGGACGCCTTCAGCTTGGTGTAGTCCGCGATCTGCGTCCACGGCCCGAACGGCGAACCGCTCTTCGACACGTACACACCCTTGAGCCCGCTGTCCGGGTTGGCGGTCGTCTGCGCCGGCGACTGGTCGACGGCGTACAGGCGCGAGCCGTCGGCCGCGGCGGCGAACGTCATGTTGCCGACGTCGCCGCTGCTGGTGGGCAGGTCACCGAGCCCGCTGACCGGCTTCCAGCTGCCGTCGTCCTGCTTGGCGTACAGGCCGTTGTAGGTGTCGCCGCCGCGCCAGCCGACCGCGAGGAGGACCTTGTCCGGGTCCTTGGGGTCGACGGCGATGTCGTTGGCGATGTTCTTGTACGGCGCGCTGGGATCGTCCGCCTTCGAACCGCCCGGCAGATAGTCCGGGTTGGGGGTGAACTCGTGCTTCCAGGGCCCGGACAGGGTGGTCGTGGAGTGCGACCACACGCCGGTGCTGGTCGCCGCCCACACCTTGGTGCCGGCGAAACGCAGCGCGTGGATGACCGTGGACTCCAGTTCGGCGCCGCCCACGCGGTCACCGGGCTGGAACCGGCCGTGGCGCGGGTCCTTCAGGACGTACACGCCAGTACCGACGAACGAGGTCGCCCCGGTGTTGGACTCGCCCGTGGCGTACCAGAGGCGGTTCTTGCCGTCCAGGGAGAGTGTGCCCGTCGACAGGGACGGCAGCTTGTCGGCGATCGGCTTCCAGTGTCCGCCGCCGGTGGTGGACCGGAAGACACCGCCGTTGGCACCGCCCGCGTACACATAGCCCTGGTCATCGGCGGCGATGCCGGTGATCCGGCCGGTCACCTTGCCCGCGCCGCCACTGGAGTTGGAGTTCACATCGCGGTAGCGGGGGTCGTCGGAGTCGTACGCCTTCTTCGTGACGTGGTCCCAGCTGCCGCTCGCGTGCTTCATCGACTGCAACTGCTGCCAAGCCGCCCCGTAGGAGCCGGGCGCGACCACACCGGGAGCGGTGCGGGCCTCGGTGAACTGGGCCGTGGCTTCAGCGGAGTTCTCCGCCTCGTCGGAGCCGTCATCATCGCCCTCTGCGGCGAACGCGGACGTTCCATGGCCCCCGTGCACCGCCTTGATGTGCTCGCGGCCTATGGCGGCCTGGTGGCGCGCCTGCCAGGGCCGCGGTCTGGTGCCGGTCGACGCCGCGAACGACTGGGTGCTTACCAGTCCGAACGCGGCGGCCACGACGGCGCAGGTCATGAACCGCCGTTGGTGCCTTCGGAGCAACATGCCCTCTCCTCCCTGCGTCGGGCATGGGGGTGTCCCGACGCAGACGGGATCTTG
Organism: Streptomyces sp. NPDC007205; assembly: GCF_040634095.1. NCBI lineage: Bacteria > Bacillati > Actinomycetota > Actinomycetes > Kitasatosporales > Streptomycetaceae > Streptomyces > Streptomyces sp. NPDC007205. The sequence continues at coordinate 155,995 of NZ_JBEYEW010000014.1, read as the reverse complement.
GCGTGACCACAACAGCCACACAAAGGGCTCACGGGAAAAATGGCGTGGAGTTTACCTTGCGCCGCGCATAGACCTGAAGTTCCGCCCATTTACGCGAACTTGGCGGTATCGAGGGCGATGTCAGCTGATGGCGGACCCGGTCACGGGTGCAGAGTCGCGAGAAACCGGCCCGGTGCCGAGGTGGTGTCCGCCATGGCGAAGGCGGTCAGGGTGACCAGCGACGTGGCAAGCAAGGTGGCGCTTCGGCGGCTCTCAGGCCGGGTCCCCTGAAGCACGCGGACGCGGGCGGTCACCTGATGACGCAGGTAGGCCAGTGCGACCGCCGGGCCGCCGCCGGGCCCGGCGAGGGCCGCGAGCGTCAGGGAGCGGGCCGCGAGCGCCAGGAAGCGGGCCGCGAGCGGTCTGCTTGCCACCTGCTGGGCGGCGTCCTTGTCCGTCCAGCGTTCCAAGGCGAAGCCGAGCTGGTCACGCAGGCCGCGCAACAGCGGATTGAGCGCGCAGGCCATCTCGCCCAGGGCCCTGTAGCGGTCGTTACGGTGGGCGAGGTGGGCGAGGTGGGCGCGTTCGTGGGCCAGCAGCACGGCAACTCGTCGGCGGGCAGCGCGCGGAGCATGCCGGAGGTGAGCACGATCCGCCCAGGCCGGCCGGGCAGTGCGCAGGCGTCGGGCCGGTGGTCGGCCAGCACGATCAGGTCTCCCGCCACGGGCAGGGCCCGCAGCCGGGCCAAGGCCCGTACCTCACGGTGCCGCCGCCATACACTGCGTACGAGACGGCAAAGACCGCAAGCGAGCAGAACAGCGGCCAGTGCGCCCAGTGTGCGCGGTACCGGATCGGTGGCGGCGAGGGCGGCCGGGTCGGGGCGGGTATGAGCGACGACCTCGCCGATGGGGCCCAGGCCGCCGGCGGCCGGCACCAGCAGGCCCCAGACCGTGGCCAGCGCCGCGACCGCCGTGGTGGCCGCCAGCATGCGGGCCGCCGCAGCCGGAGCGAGCTGCCGGGCCGGCCGGGGGCCTGCGGCAGCCGGCACCGCGGGCGCCATGAGCAAAGCCGACGCCGGCACCCCTGCCCCCGGGGTGTGCCCGCGGCCCCGGAGGACCGGCTACTACGTCCGCTGCTCGGCACCCCCTCGCCGCCTTTCGCACGGCGGACATCCCCCTCGGCTCCATCACTGGATCACTGGCCGCCGCACCGGTCACGCACACGCTGAACACCCCTCCGGCGTTCCTTGAAGGCGGGTGCGCAGTCGTTCCTCAGTGGCCCGGCGGCCAGCCCAGGCACTCCGGCCTCCCGCCGCGAGTTCTGCTTCTCCTACTGCTCGCGCGACCTGTGCCACGACTGCACGAACGGTCGGCACCAGGCCGCCAAGCGCGTCCACTTGTCAGTGCCGGCTGGGATGCTGCGCAACGGCGAGCCCGGCTACGGGAACAGCTCGCCGTCGAACGTGGGGGGTAAAGGAAGTGATGGCGGCCAATCCGTGTGTAGTGGACTCGGTGTGGGTCCTCACCAGCGAGGGCGCACGACAGGTAAGGGACCTTGTCGGCATCCCCTTCACTGCCGTCCTGGACGGCAAGCCTTACGGGACCCTGTCGAACGGCTTCTTCAAGACCGGCACCAAGGACGTCGTAAAGGTGCGGACCTCTGAAGGCCATGAGGTCCGACTGACCGCCGGCCACAGCGTGCTGACGTACATCCCGAAGTCGAACCGCTACGCGACGGACGCTCGCGAAGAGTGGGTCGCGGCCGGCGACCTCAAGCCCGGCACCCTCGTCCGCCTGAGCGACAACCTGGGCGCGAGCTGGGCTGGCCGTGGCACTGAGGGGCAGGGCTATGTGCTCGGCAACCTCGTCGGTGACGGGACCTTCCACACCTACGGGGGTTACGGAGCTGTCGCCTTCTGGGACACGGACCCTGGCTTCGAGCCGGTTCGTGACTACCTCTACGAGGAAGTAGTGAAGCTCGGCGCGCGCTCCGACTTCAAGGGATGGCACCGAGTCAGCCAGAGCGACCAGTACCGCCTGAAGACAACCGGCATCCGTGACCTCGCCGCCAAGTTCGACATCGCCCAAGGCCGCAAAACGGTCACGCCAGAGGTCGAGCGAGCTTCGTCCGGCTTCTACCGGGGCTTCCTGCGCGGGCTGTTCGACGCAGATGGGCACATCGAGGGTGCGTCCACTGCCGGTGGCGTGAGCATCCGCCTCACGTCCATTGACCTCCCCGCCCTCCAGGCAGTGCAGCGGATGCTCGCCCGCCTCGGCATCCGCTCCGTCATACGGAAGCTCAAGGATGAGCAGGTGCACGACTGGGGCGAGCGGGGCGGCGAGTACACCTCGCGGCGCAGCTACCGACTGATCGCCGCAGGGGCGAACGCGGCCCGCTACATGCAGGTTGTCGGCTTCCTCAACTCGGCGAAGACAGAGAAGTGGGAAGCCCTCACCAACGACATGCGGCGCGGCTTCTACAAGAATCCGTACACGGCGACCGTGGAAAGCGTCGAGCCGGACGAGCGCGAGGACGTCTATGACGTGATGGTCTCGGAGGTCCACGCCTTCGACGGGAACGGCATCGTGCTGCACAACTGCGCGCAAGACCTGCCGCGCAAGACCTGCTGGAACCCTGGCCGCGTGGGCCGGCGAGGCCCGGCCGGATGGGATGCAGCACTTGCTGAACCGGGCGGTGTGGGACGCCGACGGGGTCCGTGACGATGTCCGCGCCTTAGTGTGGAGCACCTGACCGACCCGGATGCGGTGCTGGTCGTGGACGAGACCGGCGATCCCAAGAAGGGCCGGGCCACGGTGGGTGTGCGACGTCAGTACACCGGCACCGCGGGCGGATCGGGAACCCCCAGGTCGCCGTTTGTCTCGCCGGTGCGAGCCGCAGCGGCTGCCACGTGCAGCCGAGGCCACGCCGTGGCTGCCGGTCCCGGGGAAGCACCCGCCATGGGACGGCCCCGCCTCGGGGCCGGTCCACCGTTGCCGCCGGGTCATTGCGGATCGTCATGCACGCTCACGATGGGTGATGATCTACGGTGCTGTCGCCACCGGTTCGGGTCCTCTTCCAGGGACGCCCGGTCCCAGCCGCCGCGTTCCGCAGCAGCCTCGTAGGTCGTGTGCAGGAAACCGGCCAGTACCCGGTCCGGGTCGGCCGCAGTACGCACCGCCTCGTACGGGAGAAGGAACTGACCGAGGTCAGGGCTGTAGTACGCGTCGGCCGGGGTGACCGGCTGCGCGGCGAAGCCATCCGGCTCTGGATAGGCGTACGAGTAAAAGGCCCCCTCTTCACCGCCGCCGGGCCAGAAACCACAGCTGCTCAACTCGCGGGAGTAGCCTTCCGTCATCACCCAGTCACCGCAGTTCGGGGCGCCGCCAGGATGCGGCGGGGCCGCCCGTCCTGAGAACCTCGTGCAGGCCAGGTCCATGGCACCCCAGAAGAAGTGCACTGGGCTGACTTTGCCGACGAAGCACGAGCGGAACTCCCCCAGCACCCGGTTGGCCTGCAGCAACTGCTGCCAGAAGAGCTGTGCGGCGCTCGGGTCGTAGGAAGCGTGCTGGTAGTCCTCATTGAAGGGGATCGCTGGGTCCACCTCGTTCGGAGACGCCTGGATCTTTGTCTCAATTCCCAGCTCATCCAGGGCGTGCATCGTCTCGCGGTAAAAGTCGGCCACCGGTCTCGGCTCCAGGGCCACGCTGCGGTTGGCGCCGTCGCTGCTGCGGACACACAGCTGATGGTCGAGGAAGTCGAACTCGATGTCGAAGACCCCCGAGCGGTAGGGGATCGCCGACGTGGTCAGGCCGCGCGGGCTGACGTACAGGGTGACCTGCCACCAGTGATTGACCAGGGGCGCGTGGGCCAGCCGGATCTTGCCGACGATCTGGGCCCACATGTGCAGTGTGTCCCGGGTCTCGGTCCAGTCGGCGACCCGCAGCCGCGGCCACATCGTCCGCGACGCCCCATGGGAGACCATGGCCACAGCACACTCCTCCCAGGACAACTGACCGATACCGACCACGCTGCCCCCAGCCGGAGAATCAGGCAACCGGACGCCCTCACCGGCCATCGGACCGGAACGCTGGGCATGCGCCACGAGCAGCCGCTGCGCCTACGCGATCTTGGGTTCCACCTATTTCTTCGACAACGCCGTCGGCGACGCGGACCGGACCCTCCAGGGGGTGCTCGATCTGCCGCTGCCCCCGGACCGCCCGCTGCACCATCGGACAGCACATCGAGCTCGTCGGCGCCCCCCAGGGCGTCAGCCCGAGCACCATAGATCCGAGCTATGCCGGGAGATCAGGCCGCGATCACCGTACGGGGATGGGTTGATCTCGATCAAATGGTGGACTACGCAGTGCGATTGGTGAATGGCTGCTTCACCCCTGGACGTCACAGTGGGCAGCGTCTATAAATTCATCCGATGTATCTGACCGGCACTGAGGTTCGGAACGCAACGCGTCCGAGGTGCTCACGGACCTGACGTCCCTTCAGGAGCCCCCACCCCGACCAGCACCCCCACGATCCAGGAGCCGCACCATGTCCTCTGCACCCCTGAGCAGACGTTCCCTGATCAAGGCTGCCGCGCTCGCCGGTGGCGTCGTGGCCTTCGGGCTGCCGCAGGTCCTGTTGCCTGCCACCGCCGAGGCTTACACCGTCCCCTCGAAGATGGACTGGTGGTACCAGGCCCGGTTCGGGATGTTCATCCACTTCGGGTCCTACTCCTCCCTCGGCCACGGTGAATGGGCGTTCAACAACGAGAACTGGTCCAAGGCCAGCTATCAGACCCAGGTGTCCGCACACTTCAGCCCGACCGCGTTCAACGCCGCCACCATCGCCCAACTGGCTGCGGACGCCGGTATGAAGTACCTGGTGATCACCGCCAAGCACCATGAGGGCTTCGCCATGTGGGACTCCGACGTCCCCGGCTTCACCGACACCACCGGCGCCAAGCTGTACAACCTGCGCGATTACGCAGGTGTCCGGGGCGACCTGCTGGCGGCACTCAAGACCGAGTGCGAGGCGCGAGGCGTCAAGTTCGGGCTTTACTACTCGATCCTGGACTGGAACCACCCCTCCCAGACCGACCGAGGGGGCCTCACAACAATGGCCTCGCAGGCCGCCAGAACCGCGTATATCGCCGATATGAAGGCCCAGCTGCAGGAGCTGCTGGACCGCTACGACCCGGCACTCCTGTGGTTCGACGGCGACTGGTTCGCAGAACCCGCCAGCCCCACCCTGCAGGACTGGTGGCTCCGGTCGGACGGCGTCGACCTCTACAACTGGTTGATCGCCCGCAAGCCCGACCTCGTCGTCAACGAACGGGTCAAGCGGGACTTCGGTCTGGGCGACTACAGCGTCGCGGAGTTCGGTGTCCCCGACGCGCCGCTGGAGCGGCAGTGGGAGAGATGCGACACCATGAACGGCGCCTGGGGTTACAACTCGGGCGCCGAGAACTCCTACCGACCCATCAGCGATTTCGTCCAGGAACTCGTCACATGCGTCTCCCGGGACGGCAACTTCCTGCTGAACATCGGCCCCAAGGGCGACGGCTCGGTCACCGCCGGATCCGTGACCATTCTGCGCGGCCTGGCTTCCTGGATGCCGACATACGGCGACAGCATCCACGGAGCCACGGCAAGCCCCTTCGCCACCGATCCGGCCTGGGGCAAGGCCACCAAGAAGGACGGCAAGCTGTTTGCCCACGTCTTCACCTGGCCCGCCAATGGCGTGCTGCACATCCCGGCGATCACCAACACGATCAGCCGTGTCTACCTGATGAACAACCCCTCGGCTTCGCTCACCTACACCGTCGGCGGCGGCCAGATCAGCGTCACCGTGCCGACCACCGCCCCGGACGCCCATGACTCCGTGGTCTGTGTCGAGGTCAGCGGCGTCCCCACGTCCGTGGGCGGGGCCAGGGTGGCGGTGTACCAGGACGTGGGTTACTCCTCGGCGAGCGCCATCCTGCCGCTGGGCAGCTACTCCTCCTCCCAGCTGTCGGCCGCGGGGGTGGGGCCCTCGGCCATCTCCTCACTGAGGGTGCCCCAGGGCTATTCGGTGACGGGCTACTCCGGCGACAACTTCACCGGCACGGCCTGGACGTTCACGGCGGACAATCCCGACCTGCGGGTGACCGGCAACAACGACGCCATCGCCTCACTGAAGGTCACCTTCGACCCGACCTCGCACTTCCGGCTGATCAACGTCACGGATGGTCTGGCCCTGGACAGCGGCGGCAACGTCGCCAGCGGCTCCCACCTCAAGCAGTGGACACCGGTCGACAGCCCCAACCTCCAGTGGCAAGCCGTCGACCTCGGCAACGGCTACTACAGGCTGGTCAACCGCACCAACGGCATGGTCGTCGACGGCTGGGGCTCGACCCGCGACGGCGCTCCCGCCCAGCAAGCGGCCTGGCACGGCGGCCCCCACCAGCAGTGGCAGATCACCGACCGCGGCAACGGCCAGTACTCGATCGCCAACCGCACCACCGGACTTGTCCTCGACGGCGGCGGACAGGTCCCCTCCGGGTCCGTGACCAAGCAATGGACCTGGGTGACCAGCACCAACCTGCTGTGGACATTCCAGCCCACCTCCTGACCACCGCCCCCCGGCGCGGTCGCGGCGGGCCGGCGGGCTGGCGGGCTGGCGGGCTGGCGGGCCCGCAGCGACGCATGACCTGGAAAGCGGCCGGCTCATTGGACGGCGGGCCGGCCATCGACCTGGGCTGCGGCTCCGGTGCGCAGACGCTGGCCCTGGTACGCCTCGGTTCTCCCGCAGTGATCGCCGTGGACACCAGCCGCCGCCTGCTCGACGAGCTCGTCACGTACGCCCAGGACTCCGCGGTCGTCCGAGCGGTGCACGGCGACCTCCGCACCGTGCTGCCCGAGGCGGCCGAGCCAGGCATGGTCGCGGCCGTCGTCTGCATGGGTGACACGCTTCCCCACCTCCCGGCCAAGGCGGACGTCCCCGTGCTGCTCGGCCACATCAGCCGTGCCCTCGCCTCGGGCGGACACCTCGTCGTCACCTACCGCGACCTCACGGTGGAGCTGCGCGGTACCGACCGCTTCATCCCGGTGATCGTCCACGACCTGCTCCACACCCGGACGAACGGCTCCTGGCAGCAGCAGACCAGCAGCTACTCCAAGCTGCGGATCGCGTCCTCCTGGCTGGTCGAACAGTGCCGAGCGGCGGGACTGGACGTCCGCCACGATGCCGCGGACGCAAGGGGGATGCGGATCTGCACGCCGTAAAGCCCTGACTAGCATTCGGGCTTCCACCTGCACTACCACTCGGAAAGGCGACCGGCATGAACTCCACCAGCACGGCACCGGCTTCGGCGACCAGGGCCAGAGCCTGCGAGGTCCTCGTCGCGGCAGGTGTCACCATCTCCTGTGACGATCTCGGTTCTCCCGCAGGGGTGCCGGTCCTGTTGATCCACGGGCACCCGTTCAACCGCAGCATGTGGCGTCCCCAGGTGGATGCGCTCGTTGCCGCGGGGTATCGGGTGGTCGTCCCCGACCTGCGCGGGTACGGCGAGAGCAGCGTCGTACCCGGTGCGACGCTGCTGTCCGACTTCGCACAGGATCTCGCGGGCGTCCTCGGCCATCTCGGCATGGAACGGGCCGTGGTGGTCGGACTGTCCATGGGCGGGCAGATCGCCATGGAGTTCCACCGGCGCCACCCCGAGCGAGTGGCGGCATTGGTGCTGGCCGACACCTCGCCGTTCGCCGAGACCGAGCAGGGCAGGGCGTTCCGCAACGCCCTCGCCGATCGGCTGCTGGCCGAGGGCATGGACGGATACGCGGCCGAGGTGATCGACAAGATGATCGCACCGCACCACGTGACCGGCCTGCCCGAGGTCGCCGGGCACGTCCTGGGCATGATGCGCGGTACCGCCCCGGCCGGGGCCGCGGCGGCGCTGCGCGGGCGGGCTGAACGGCCTGACTACCGCCGTACGCTGCGGGACGTGCGGGTACCGACCCTCGTGATGGTCGGCGCGGACGACACCTACACGCCGGTGGAACAGGCCGAGCTCATGCACGGGCTCGTCGCCGGCTCGGCTCTCGCCGTCGTCGGCGACGCGGCCCACTTGCCGAACCTGGAGCAGCCGGAGCGGTTCAACGCCGCGCTGCTGGCATTCCTCGACGCCCACCGGACTGCACTCGCGCCCCCGCACCCGCTGCTGGAGTACCTTCTCGGCGCCGCCGAAGGACGCTTCCCACCCGCCGACGGGACCGTCACGGTGCTGCCCGCGCTGCCCGGCGGCCTGGAATGCTCGGTCGCCTTCACCGGCCACGCCGTCGTCGCCACCGCGCTACCCGCCGCACAGGTCCACGCCCACGAGCCCGACGGCTTCGGCGGCTCCCTGTCCCCGGACTTCCTGCGGGCCCTCGCCGGACCCACGGGCCGGATCGGCAGCGTCGATGCCACCCTCGTACACCGCGGCACCGGCGGCACACCGCGCTTGCGGCCGCTCACGGACGCCGACGACCACCCGAGGGTTCGGCACGCCCGGCAACTGCGTGCACATGTACGGGTGTTCGGCGACGAGCGGGGCCTGGTCACGCTCGCGGCGGGGCTCGCCGGACGTACGGAACTCAGCATCGAGCTGCATCGACCCGCGGACGGAGGCTGCGGACATGGCCGGGCGCTCCTCGCCGACGCCCTCACCCTGGTGTCGGAGGGCGAGCCCGTCTACGCCGCCGTCGCCCCGGGCAACGCCCGCTCCCTGCGGGCCTTCCTCGCCACCGGGTTCACCCCGATCGGCGCCGAGGTCCTCGTCCGACCCGACCGGAGCCAGGCATGACAGCACCGCGCCCGCATGCCGCGGCGTCCGCTGTGACGCGCAGCAGCTACGACACGGTGGCCGAACGCTACGCCGCCGAGATCGGCGATGAACTCAAGGGCAAGCCCCTCGACCGCGCCCTGCTGGACGCCTTCGCCGAACTGGCCTCCGAGGGACCGATCGTGGACGTCGGCTGCGGCCCGGGCCACGCAACAGCCCACCTGGCCCGCCGGGAAGCCCGTACCTTCGGCGTCGACCTGTCGCCTGCCTGCCATGTGCACCATCGCGCACCGCGCCACCGCCCTGCCGTTCGCCGCTGCGGACATGACCGCGCTGCCGATCCGCTCGGGGACGGTGAGCGGCATACTGTGCTGGTACGCCGTGATCCACCTGAACCGAGCCCAACGAGCCGCTGCCTACAGGGAATTCGCCCGCGTGCTGCGCCCCGCGGGCCACGCCCTCCTCGCCTTCCACACCAGCGACAACGACACCCGCCCGGGACAGGCCACACACCTCACCGAATGGTGGGACAGCCCCGTCGACCTCACCTTCCGCTTCCTCGACCCGGTCGCCGAAACGGCGGCCCTCGCCCAAGCGGGCCTCACCCTCACCGCACGCCTCGACCGAGCACCACACCCCGAACACGAGCACCCCAGCCAGCGGACCTATCTCCTGGTACGACGGCTCACATAAGGCAGGCCATGCCGCGATCCGGTGCTCGCCTGACGGCGCCGCCACGCCGCCACGCCCGGACGTCGTCGCCGTCATCCGCGACCTTGTGGAAACTGCCGTGGCATCCGGCATCAGTCCCGACTCACCACAGGCCGATCCCGTGCTCGCGACGCTCACCGCAGGGTGTGCGCTCGCCGTCGGCCGTCCCCACGACACCCTGTTGCAGGGCTGGCTGTTGCGACGCCTGGAAGCCGCGAACGATCCACGCAGGGACCGGTACCTCGCCCTGCTCGCCGTGATCAATGGCTGGCCGGCCCCTGAACCCCTGAAGCCGGTGATCGACTGGTCCGTCGAGGCTCTGAGGAGACGAACGGCCCGATGACGCAGCAGCCGAACCGGCCCGGAGCCTGTACAGACCCGCCACCGCCAGACACCGCGGGGTGATCGCTTCACATTCAGCGGACGCTCCGGGCGACGCGTCGCCCTCGCCGTCGGCTCGTTGACCGCCCTTGAGAAAGCATACGACCGACTGTACGCTCTTCTGCATGAAGCAACCCGTATGCACCGAGGCGACCGACCCGTTCTGCCTGGACCAGGCGGAGGCCGTGACATTGCTGACCGGGGCGCCGTGGGGCAGGTATGCCGTCATCGGAGACAGCCTTTCGGCGGGGACCGGCGATCCCACCCCGGGCTACCAGGATCAGGGCTGGTCAGGCCGTGTAGCTGGTGTCTTGCGGTCCGTCCGGCCGGATCTGGAGTACCTCAATGTCTCCGAGATCGGGGCAACAACCGCCCAGACGCTCGAGAACCAGGCGGCCCGCATGGTCGAGTTCTCCCCGGACCTGCTCCACCTGCCCTGCGGGGCCAACGACATCGCGCGGCGCAGACCGGACTTCGGTGAGATCGAGCGAACGCTTCGGCAGATGTACGACCTGGCGAAGACAACCGGCGCCTTGCTGACCACCTTCACGCTCGGCAGGGCGTATGTCGTCCCGGTGTTCCCCGACTGGCCGGAGCGGATTGCCGCGGTCAACGAGATCGTGCGCGGGCTGGCTTCGGAATACGACGCCATGGTGGTGGACATGTGGGATCACCCGGTCAACGACCGCGGCAACCTGCTCAGCGAGGACCGTATCCACTTCTCGACCTCGGGTCAGGCCGTCATGGCGGCCGAGGTGGTCAAGAAGCTGGCTGGGTCCCTGGGGCGCACCCCGGATTTCACGCATGGCCGGACCCCGACAAACAAAGAGGTCTCTCATCATGGCAAGTAGTCAGCAAGCAGCCAGCCGGCCCTCAGTGGCCGCGAAATCCGGCGCAACTCCCTGGATGACGATATCGGTTGTCTTGACCGCTCTGTTCATGGCAGTCCTCGACTCGTTCATCGTCGTGGTCGCCGACCCCTCGATCGTGGCGGACCTGCATGCCTCCGACAGCGACGTCCAGTGGGTTCTGGCGGGTTATCAGCTGAGTTACGCGGTCTTCATCATCACCGCTACCCGCCTGGCCGACCTGTACGGCCGCAAGCGGATCTTCCTTCTCGGGGTGGCCCTGTTCACTCTGTCGTCCGTCGCTTGCGCGCTCTCGCCGAACGCGGGCAGCCTCATCGCCGCACGCGTCATCCAGGGCCTGGGAGCCGCCCTGATGGTTCCCCAGGTGTTCGCGTACGTCACCGTGCTGGTGCCGGCGGCGAAGCGGCACAGCGTGTACGGCGTGCTCGGCATCGTCATGGGTATGGCCACCATCGGCGGACAGGTCATCGGCGGACTGCTGATCGGCGCCGACCTGTTCGGCTCCGGCTGGCGCCTGGTGTTCTGGGTGAACGTGCCGATCGGAATCGCCATGTTCCTGCTCGCCGTGCGATATGTGCCGGAGACGGCCTCAGCCGCCAACCGCAAGCTGGACATGCCCGGTGTCCTGGTGCTCAGCGCGGCTCTCTTCCTCCTGGTGCTCCCGCTGATCCAGGGGCAGCAGGCAGGCTGGCCGGGGTGGGTCTGGGCTTGCTTCGCGGGCAGCGCCGTCGCGTTCGGCCTGTTCGTCGCGATCGAGCGGGGCCTGGAACGGCGGGGCGGGGATCCGCTGGTACCGCTGACGCTGTTCAGACAGCGCTCGTTTTCGCTCGGGATCATTCTCGTCCTCGCCCTGTACGCGCTGATCTACTCGTATTACCTGGCCTTGTCGGTGACGCTGCAGCAAGGCCTGAACATGTCGGCGCTCGGCGCGGGCCTGGTCTACACGCCGGCAGCCACCGCGTTCTTCGTGTTCAGCATGGTGGCGAGCCGGACCATCCCGAAACACGGACGACGCGTCCTCGAGGTCGGGGCGATCATCCTGGCGAGCGGATACCTGGCGACCGGCGTCTTGCTGGTGTCCGGCCCGCGGATCACTCCGCTGCTCCTGATCCCCACCCTCATCGTGCAGAGCGTGGGTGGCGGGCTGGTCATCACGCCGGCGCTCAACACGGTTCTGAGCCGCGTCAAGCCGGAGTCGGCCGGTGTCGCCTCAGGGGTCTTGTCCACGGCCCAGCAGTGTGGCGGAGCGCTGGGTGTTGCCGTGATCGGAGCGGTCTTCTTCAGCTCGTTCCATCCTGCGGCAGTCGGCAGGGTTGCCGCCGCCGGGCACGCCTTTGCCGTCGCGTCCTTCGGGACGCTGGCCATCGCTGTCATAGCGGGCATCGTCGTCTTCCTTCTGCCGAAGCGGCCGGCGGCCCAGGCCTGAATGCGAGGATCACCGGCCAAGGATTCAGGGCTGCGGACGAAGGGGCCCGGTCGGCAATGCGCCGTGTCGCTTCTCCGTTCACCTGGCTCGACGCCGGAGACCCATAGCGGGCTGCCGTCCGGGGCGGACAGGAACCGGCCGTTGCCGCCGAACGCCGCACCACGCAGGAGAACGAGAGCCGGCCCGCCGGGCCGGCTCTCCAGGTCAGGATGGCCGGGGCTCGATCAGTCCGGTGGGGACGTGTCAGTCGTAGCGGCGGCCCTTGTTGGTCAGCCAAGGCCGTTCTTGAAGACGACCAGCCCCAGCTCACTCGCCGCCTTCGCCACGAGAGGCGCCGTATCGCCCGTCCTGGTCGCCCTCTGGCGCGCCGATGACGCCACCGGCTAATTGGTGGAATATTGAACAACTGTGTTCCGTTGTGGCCGTCGAAGGAGGCACGAGTGGAGACGCAAGTGGAGACCACGTACTACGACCACGGCACGCCGGCCGAGCGCTGGGAGCGCGCGCGGCAGTTCTTCGACGCCAAGGACTACGCGGGCGCGGCGCGGGTGCTGACCGGGCTGGTCGAGGAGGTGCCGGAGCAGACCGGGCCCCGGCTGCTGCTGGCCCGCGCCTACTACCACTCGGCCCAACTGCGCCGCGCCGAAGCCGAGTTGCGGGTCATCGTCGAGTGTGACCCGGTGGAGCACTACGCCCGGCTGATGCTGGGCCGTACGCTCCAGCGGCAGGCCCGGCACGAGGAGGCGGAACAGCATCTGCGGATCGCCTCGGCGCTCGGAGGGGTGTAAGGCGATCCGTCCGGGGTCAGAGCGAGGCCGTCGCGCGCAGGAGCAGGAACAGGGTGACGGCTGAGTTCGCCGAGGACATCGCGGACACCAGCGCCCCGGCGGCGGCGCCCCATGCGGCGAGACCGACCGAGGTGAAGGCCGACGGCCAGGTACGGGCCACGGGTGCGGGGGCCAGCAGCGCGGCGACCCGGCGCGGCACGGGACCGGTGGCCGCGAGCGCCGCGAGGGTGGGGGCCGGTGTGCCGGCGGAGAGCAGGGCCGCCCTGCCGATGGCTCGGGCGACGGTGCGCCGGTCGCCCACCGTCCGGGCCGCCTCCTCGTCCGCCCAGCGCTCGGCCGTGTAGACGACGGCGGTGCGCAGCGGTCGCAGGAACGGGTTGGCACGGGCGGCCAGGTGCGCGGCGAGCAGCTGGCGGTGGTGACGGGCGGCCAGGTGCGCACGCTCGTGGGCGAACAGGGCGCGCCGCTCGGCGGGGGCGAGCCCGGCCAGCAGCGCGGTGGTGACGACGATCCGTCCCCGGCCGCCGGGCAGGGCGTAGGCGTACGGCGTGCTGTCGGGCAGGACCGCCACCGCCCTGCCCGGCAGCGCGGCGAGGGCCCGGCGGGCGCGGCGGGTGACCCGGCGGTGGCGGAGCAGCGTGCGGGCGCAGGCGACGGCGACCAGGGCGAGCGCGGGGATGGCGGCCCGGCCGGCGATCTCGTCGTACGGGACGGCGGCCCGTACCTGCGGGTCGGACCAGCCGTCCGGCAGCGGGTTGCCGGGCAGCTGGGCGGTGCCGACGACCATGAGCAGGGCCAGGCAGAGCGTGCTGCAGACGGCCATGACGACGGCGACCGCCGTCAGCAGCCGGGTCGCGGTGCGCGGATGCAGCCGTGTCTCGGCGAGCCGGGCGACCGGCCAGGCCGACAGCGGCAGCACCAGCGGCAGGAAGACGAACACCCCCATGCCCGGTCAGTCCTCCGTACCCGCGCCGCCCGTGTGCGTGGCGTCGAGCAGGGCCCTCAGGAGTTCTTCGTCACCCGGCGGCAGGGCGGTGACGAAGCTGGCCAGGACCGCCTCGCGGTCCCGTTCTCCGTCCAGCAGCCGGCGCATGCGCAGAGCGGCGAGCCGGGCCACGTCGGCCGTCGGCGTCCACAGAAAGGAGCGGCCGTGGCGTTCGCGGGAGACGACGTCCTTGGCGAGCAGCCGGGTCAGGATGGTGACGACGGTGGTGTAGGCGAGGTCGCCGCCGAGGTGCTGCCGCACCCAGGCCGCGGTGACCGGTCCGTCCGCCTCGCGCAGTGCGCCGAGGACCTGGCCCTCCAGCTCACCCTGGCCGCGCCGCCGGCCCCGGCCGCCTTCCCGCACCATCTCCGTCTCCCTCCGGCGTCGGCGTGTCGGACCACGCTACTTCATGCCGGGCGCACCTCCGTAGGCGCGGCGTCCGCGTCGGTGTGCAACCTCCCCGAGCACGATTGTCGACGGCGAGGAAGGCGGCCGGTCCTTCCCGGCGGGAACGGTCAGCTCATGGCCGTAGACGAGTTTCCCGGCCTGGAACGAGTCCGCGTACGGCAGGACGCCTCGGCGCTGGGCGAGGGGAGCGGAGGGCATCGGGGAGTTCTCCGGTGGACGTGGTGCGCAAGCGGGGACGGTCCGGTGGCCGGGCCGCCAAGGGGCGTAGTCTCCCGGGGTTTTGGTGACCTGTGCTCCAGGGAGTGCCGGGCGGGCATGGCATGCTGACGCGATGGCACCTCCCCGTGATCACGCAGCGCTCGCCGAGCGGGTCGAGGAACTCCTCGCCGCCGGCGGCCCCCTGCCCATCGTCGCCGCCGGGCAGCCGGTGCTGCGGCGCGGCACCGAGCCGTACGACGGTCAGCTCGGGCCGGCCCTGCTCACCCGCTTCATCGAGGCCCTGCGCGTCACCATGCACGCCGCGCCCGGAGTGGGCCTCGCCGCACCCCAGGTCGGCGTGGGCCTGCGGATCGCGGTCATCGAGGATCCGGCGCCGGTACCGCAGGAGGTGGCGGTGGTCCGGGGCCGGGTCCCGCAGCCGTTCCGTGTCCTGGTCAATCCGGTGTACGAGCCTGTCGGCACCGGGCGTGCGGCGTTCTTCGAGGGCTGCCTGAGCGTGCCGGGCTGGCAGGCGGTGGTGGCCCGGCACGCCGAGGTGCGGCTGCGCGGCGAGGACGAGCACGGCCGCGCGCTGGACGAGCTGTTCACCGGGTGGCCCGCCCGGATCGTCCAGCACGAGACGGACCACCTGGACGGCACGCTCTATCTGGACCGCGCCGAACTGCGCTCCCTGTCCACGAACGAGGCGGTCGCCGCGCTGTGGAACCGGCCGACGCCCCAGGCGGCGGCCGACGCGCTCGGCTTCCAAATGCCGTAAAACACAGGTCAGTTGTCCCGGTACGCCTCCAGTAGTCGCAGCCACACCTCGCTCAGCGTCGGGTACGACGGGACCGCGTGCCACAGCCGGCTCACCGGGACCCGGCCGGCGACGGCGATGGTCGCCGAGTGGATGAGTTCACCGACGCCGGGTCCGACGAAGGTGACCCCGCGCAGGATCTCGTCCTCCAGGTCGACCACCATGCGTGCGCGGCCCTTGTAGCCGTCGCCGTACAGGCCGGCGCCCGCGACGGAGGAGAACTCGACGTCGACGGCACGGACGCGGTGGCCGGCCTGTTCCGCCTCAGCGAGGGAGAGGCCGACCGCGGCGGCCTCGGGCTCGGTGAACACCACCTGGGGTACGGCGTGGTGGTCGGCGGTGGCCATGTGCGCGCCCCAGGACTCGTCCAGCACGGGGTCCCCGGCCGCGCGGGCGGCGATGGCGGCGCCGGCGATGCGGGCCTGGTACTTGCCCTGGTGGGTGAGGAGGGCGCGGTGGTTGACGTCGCCGACCGCGTACAGCCAGTCGGTGCCGGTGACGCGGAGGGTGTCGTCGACGTCCAGCCAGGAGCCGGGCTCCAGGCCGACGGTGTCGAGGCCGATGTCGTCGGTGTGCGGGACACGGCCGGTGGCGAAGAGGATCTCGTCGGCCTCGATCCGGTCGCCGGCGGAGGTGACGGCGACGACGGTGCCGTTCTCCCGGGTGACGGACTCCAGCGAGGTGCCGGTGCGGATGTCGGCGCCCGCCTCGGCGAGCGCTTCGGCGACCAGTTCCCCGGCGAACGGCTCCATCCGGTTCAGCAGGCCCTTGCCGCGCACCAGCAGGGTCACCCGGGAGCCGAGGGCCTGCCATGCGGTGGCCATCTCGGTGGCGACGACACCGCCGCCGACGACGATCAGCCGGCCCGGGGCGGCCTTGGCGCTGGTGGCCTCGCGGCTGGTCCAGGGCTGCACCCCGTCGAGGCCCGGCAGGTCGGGCAGCTGGGCGCGGGTGCCGGTGGACACGGCGACGGCGTGCCGGGCGGTGAGGGTGGTGACCGTGCCGTCGGGGGCGGTCACGGTGACCGTGCGGGGTCCGGCGAGGCGCCCGTGACCGCGGTGGAAGTCGGCGCCGGTGCCCTCCAGCCAGGCCACCTGGCCGTCGTCCTTCCAGTGGGAGGTGTACGCGTCCCGGCGGGCGAGGACGGCCGGGGTGTCGAGCGGGCCCTGGACCGACTGGGCCAGGCCGGGCAGGCGGCGTGCGTCGGCCTGGGCGATGACCGGCCTGAGCAGGGCCTTGCTGGGCATGCACGCCCAGTAGGAGCACTCGCCGCCGAGCAGTTCGCTCTCCACGACCGCGGTGGTGAGTCCGGCCGCGCGGGTGCGGTCGGCGACGTTCTCCCCCACGGGCCCGCCCCCGATC
This sequence comes from Streptomyces sp. NPDC007205, assembly GCF_040634095.1. Taxonomy (NCBI): domain Bacteria; kingdom Bacillati; phylum Actinomycetota; class Actinomycetes; order Kitasatosporales; family Streptomycetaceae; genus Streptomyces; species Streptomyces sp. NPDC007205. The sequence goes on along the minus strand of NZ_JBEYEW010000014.1, from coordinate 139,277 downwards.
ACCACGACGTCGTACGCGATGGTTTCCGTTTCCGTCATGGGGTCAGTCTGGTGGGTGGTGTGTGCTACGGCCACACGGGTAGGGGCGCGGAATACGTCACCGGGTGGCCGTGTTGTGCCCACGGCTTCGCCCGCACCTAGGAACGAGGGAGCACGCCATGAGCAGCACCGTGGAGCTGACCAAGGAGAACTTCGACCAGACCGTCACCGAGAACGAGTTCGTTCTCATCGACTTCTGGGCGGAGTGGTGCGGGCCCTGCCGGCAGTTCGCGCCCGTGTACGAGAAGGCGGCTCAGGACAATCCCGATCTGGTGTTCGGCAAGGTGGACACCGAGGCGCAGCCCGAGCTGGCCGCGGCCTTCGGCATCCAGTCGATCCCGACGCTGATGATCGTCCGTGACAAGGTCGCCGTCTACGCCCAGCCGGGCGCCCTCCCCGAGCCCGCCCTCACGGACATCATCGGGCAGGCCCGCAACCTGGACATGGACGAGGTCCGCAAGAGCATCGCGGCCCAGCAGGGCAGCGCCGAGTAACGCCCGGCAGGCAGCCGACCACGGGTGACGGGACGGTGCCGGCGACCGGTCAGCTGGACTCGCGTCGGATCACCGAGGCACCCAGGACCGTGTGCACCTCCGGCTCGCCGCCGGGGTCGCGCACCGCCCGGTCGACCAGTTCGGCGAGCTCGCGGCCCGAGGGCAGCTCGATGTGGACGGTGCTGAGGCGGGGCCGCAGCAGCCGGCCGAGCATCAGGTCGTCGGCGCCGATCACGGCCACGTCCTCGGGGATGCGCACCCCCTCGTCCTGCAGGGCGCGCATCAGCAGCATCGCGTACTCGTCGTTGTAGGCGAACACCGCGTCCAGGCCCGACTCCCGCCATCCCGAGGCGAGTTGGGCGGCGGCTTCCTCCGTGTACGCGAGCGGGAGCTCCGTCACGGTGGCGTCCGTGCCGTGCAGCGCCTGGCGCACTCCGGCGAGCCGGGGCCGGGAGTAGGCCTCAAGCCCGGGCTCCTCGGGCACCACGACACCGATCCGGCGCCGGCCCCGGGCGTACAGATGGGCGCCCGCGCTCCGGCCGACGGCGTCGTGATCCATCAGCAGCGCGTGCGCGCCGTCGACGCGTTCGGGGCCGAAGGTGACCACCGCACGGGCACCGGAGCGTTTGAGGACGCCGACGCCCTGCGGCCCGAGTTCCGCGCCGGGCACCAGGACGGCGACCGGCCGCAACTCCGCCCAGGCACGGGCGGCTTCATCGTCCTGGAGGCCGACGGTGCCGTACTGCACGACGGTGTAGTCGAGCCGGCCGAGCGCCCACTGCAACTCGTTGAGGAACCCGCTGTACAGGGGGCCCACCGGGATCGCCGGGGCGGGCATGAGGACCATGCGGCTGTGTCCGGCACGCAGGCTGCGGGCGGCGGCGTGGGGGACGTATCCCAGTTCCCGCGCGGCCTCGCGCACGCGCCGGCGCGTCGGTTCGCTGATCCGTACGGCGCGGGTGTTGTTGAGGACGTAGGACACGGTCGCGCGCGAGACGCCGGCCAGGCGGGCCACGTCGGCACTCGTGGGCGTGTTCGGTATCTGCACCATGACAGACCGCATCTTGGCAGAGGGGCGGGGGGTGGGAGCGGGCGGGGCGGCGTCGTTCATCGTTCGACGAAAAGCCGGCCCGCCAAGCCGGTCCTGGCCGCCTGAACGGCCGGCGCACTCACCGGAACGACCGACCCGTTCACCCGGCTACGCCGCACCCCGCCCGCCCGGAATCACCGCGCCCGTGCACCCGGCGAACCCTCATCCCCCGACCGACCCGCGACGCCCGGCCCCACCTCGACCGGCAACACCGCCCCCCACTACCGACTCAACCGGCGGCCCGGTCCCGTCGACCCGCTGGTCCGGTGCTCAGCGGAGCGGCGAGGTGCCGGTCACCCGGGCGACCAGGTCGATCCAGCCGGCCTCCAGCCGCTCCATGGGCAGCCCGCACTGCCTGGTGTGGTAGTGGATCAGCGCGGGGTCCAGCGAGGCCAGCAGGGTCTGGGAGAGCAGTTCGCAGTCGGCGTCCGGCACGATCTGCCGCAGCAGCATGCGGACGTGGGTGCGCAGGGCCTCGTGCGCCGGATGGGAGAACCGGCGGGTCGGCTCCGTCTGCGCGGCGAGGTGCAGGTCCAGCCGCTCGTCCGAGCGGTACAGCACCGCCACGCCGAACGCCCGCAGCCGCTCCAGGGGCGGCGCCCCGGGCCCCAGCGGCGGGGGCCCGCCCAGGAAGTCGGCCTGCAACTGCCTGGCCGAGTGGTCGAGCAGGGCCATCAGCAGCCCGGTACGGTCACCGAAGCGCCGGAACACGGTCCCCTTGCCCACCTGGGCCGCGGCGGCCACCGCCTCCATGGTGACCCCGGCCACCCCGTGCTCGGCGATCAGCCGGGCGGCGGCATCCAGCAGCCGGGCCCGGTTGCGCGCCGCGTCGGCACGCAGACACGGCCCTTCGGGCAACGCGCCGACCTCCAGCAATTGAGGCGCGTCGAAGGGCTCGGGAGACGGCGGGAACGGCGGCACGGCGCTGGACATGACGACAGCGTAAAGCATCCGGAACAAAACTGGACCGCGGTCCGTTTGAGGTGGTACAACCTTTAAGCGGACCCCGGTCCGGATCGTAACAGCGATGTTTCAGCCTCTTGGAGTTCCCATGTCTGTTCGCATCCTCGCGCTCGTCGGCAGCCTCCGCGCCGGTTCGCACAACCGCCAGCTCGCCGAGGCGGCCGTCAAGCTCGCTCCCGAGGGCGCCGAGGTCGTGCTGTACGAGGGCCTGGCCGACATCCCGTTCTACAACGAGGACATCGACGTCGAGGGCAGCGTGCCGGCGACCGCCGCGAAGCTGCGTGAGGCCGCGCAGGCCGCCGACGCCTTCCTGCTCTTCTCCCCCGAGTACAACGGCACCATCACGGCCGTCCTGAAGAACGCCATCGACTGGCTGTCCCGTCCCTACGGTGCCGGCGCCTTCGGCGGCAAGCCCGTCGCCGTGATCGGCACCGCCTTCGGCCAGTACGGCGGCGTGTGGGCGCAGGACGAGGCCCGCAAGTCCGTGGGCATCGCCGGCGGCAAGGTGATCGAGGACATCAAGCTGTCCATCCCGGGCTCGGTGACCCGCTTCGCCGAGACCCACCCGGTCGACGACGCCGAGGTCGCCGCCCAGCTGACCGAGGTCGTCGCCCGTCTGCACGGCAACGTGGGCGAGGTCGTGGCCGCCTGAGGCGTATCACCGTGAAGGGGGCCGGTTCCGTTCCGGCCCCTTTTCCGTGTCCGCTCTCCGTGGTCTCGCGGTGGCCGCCGTTCCCGCCGGCCGGCACAGGCCGCACACCCCGGCCGGGCACGAGCTGTTCGCCGACGGAAGTGGGCGCGTGGTGTGCGCCGGCGCGCAGGTCGTGCGGTACGACCTCGGAGGGCGTGGCCCGTACGACGGTCAGCTCCTCGTCGAGCGTCGGGGCGCAGGCGGTGGGCCGGGGCGTCAGGAGGTCGGGCAGGGCGAGCGTGGGACCGACCAGGGCGGACAGCACCGGCTGGGCCTGGCAGGGCACCTGGGCGCAGGGCCGGGCCGCCGGACGGCTGCCTCGGCAGGTCGGTCCCGGCCCGCCACGGGGTAGGCGTCCGACGGGCGCACCCGGCGCCCCGCGGAGCCGCTCGCCCGGCAACGGTCACGCCGTACGGACGGCAGCGGCCACGCCGCACGCACGGCCACGCACCACACCGCGCGTACGCCGGCACGCCATCTCGGCCGTACGTCACCACGCCACGTCAGGAGACCCCATGCCGCCGCTGGTCCCGCCGCCCTTCGACCCGGAACTCGCCGCCGCGCTCGACCTGCTCGGAGACGCGGCCGCGCCCGGATTCGCCCTGGACGAGCTGGCGTCCGCCCGGGCCACCGGCAGGGAGCTGCCCGGTCTGCTGGACCTCACCCTGGGCGGCGCCTTCGAGGTGGAGGACCGTGCGGTGCCGGGCCCTGAGGGCGCCCCGGACGTCTCCCTCCTGCTCTGCCGCCCCGCCCGCACCGGGTCCACGGCCCCGCTGCCGGTGCTGTACCACGTGCACGGCGGCGGCATGGTGCTCGGCACCGACCGGACCGGCGTGGACCAGCCCCTGGCGTGGGCGCGCGAGCTGGGCGCCGTCGTGGTCTCGGTGGAGTACCGGCTCGCGCCCGAACATCCGTACCCGGCGCCGGTGGAGGACGTGTACGCGGGTCTGCTGTGGACCGCCGGGCACGCGCGGGAGATCGGCGCCGACCCGGACCGGATCGTCGTCGTGGGCGCCAGCGCGGGCGGCGGCCTCGCCGCGGCGCTCGCCCTGCTCAGCCGGGACCGGCAGGGCCCGCGCCCGCTCGGCCAGGTGCTGCTGGCCCCGATGCTCGACGACCGCAACGACACGGTCTCCAGCCACCAGATGGCCGGCGTCGGCGTCTGGGACCGCACCGCCAACGAGACCGGCTGGACGGCGCTGCTCGGCGACCGTCGTGGCGGCCCCTGCGTCCCGCCCTACGCCGCCCCCGCCCGCGCCCGCGACCTGTCCGGACTGCCCCCGGCCTACCTCGACGCGGGCTCCGCGGAGACCTTCCGGGACGAGGTGGTCGCCTACGCGTCCCGTATCTGGCAGTGCGGCGGCGAGGCCGAACTCCACGTCTGGCCGGGCGGGTTCCACGGCTTCGACACCCTCGCGCCTCAGGCCGCCCTGTCCCGCGCGGCACGGGCGGCCCGACTCGCCTGGCTGCGGCGGCTGCTGGGGCGGTGAGCCGCGCGCTCCTTCTTGGCATGGTGTCCGGCACCACCCGGACTGGCGTGACGCTCGGACCGACGCACTGCGGCTGTCGGCGGGCATGACCTCGACGATGGCCGTCGCCGGGCTGCCCAGCGGCCGAAGGGACCGTCGGCGCCCGCAGACCACGCCCCGGAACCGCCGGCACACGGGCGAGCGCGTCGTAGACATCCGTGCGAAACCCGTACGACCGCACCCTTCTGACGTTACCGTTCAGTAGACATCGTTCCCCGGAGTCTCCCGGAGGTCGCCCATGCCGCACGACCACTGCGCCGGACTGGTGGAGTCCCGGCGTGCGCTCGCCGAGGGAGAGGTGAGCTCCCGTGCGCTGGTGGAGGAGGCGCTGAGCCGGATCGAGGCCGCGCAGGGGACGCTGAACGCCTTCCGGATCGTGCGGGCCGAGGCCGCGCTCGCCGAAGCCGACGCCGCCGACCGGGAGCTGGCCGCCGGGGCGCGGCGCCCGCTGCTCGGGGTGCCGGTGGCGGTGAAGGACGACATGGACGTGGCCGGCGAGCCGACCGCGTTCGGCTGCGCGGGCGAGTTCCCCGCGGTCGCCGAGGACGGGGAGGCGGTACGGCGGCTGCGCGCGGCCGGTGCCGTGATCGTCGGCAAGACGAACACGTGCGAGCTGGGACAGTGGCCGTTCACCGAGGGAGCGGCGTTCGGCGACACCCGCAACCCCTGGCACACCGGGTACACACCCGGGGGCTCGTCCGGGGGTTCGGCAGCCGCCGTCGCCGCCGGACTCGTGCCCGCCGCGCTCGGCTCGGACGGCGCGGGATCGGTGCGCATCCCGGCCTCGTGGACCGGCCTGATCGGCATCAAGCCGCAGCGCGGCCGTATCTCGACCTGGCCACGCGGCGAGTCCTTCCACGGCATCACGGTCAACGGCACCCTCGCCCGGACCGTCGCCGACGCGGCCCTGCTGCTGGACGCGGCGAGCGGCAACCACGACCGGGACCCGCACCGGCCGCCCGCGCTGACCGTGGCGGACGCGGTCGGCCGCGACCCGGGCCGGCTGCGCGTCGCCCTGTCCCTCAAGCCGCCGTTCACCGCCGTACCGGCCCGGCTGCACCCGGAGATCCGTGCCCGGGTCGTCGAACTCGCCGGGAGACTGGCGGCGTTGGGGCACGACGTCGAGGAGGCCGATCCACCGTACGGGCAGATCGGGCTGACCTTCGTGCCGCGCGCCACCGCCGGTATCGCCGACTGGGTCCGTGAGGCGCCCGACCCGGCGCTGCTCGACCCGCGCACCCGGGACGCGGCCCGGCTCGGCCGGCTGCTCGGCGGGGCACCGCTGCGGGCGGCCCGGCGCGCGGAGGCGGTGCTGCACCGCCGTATCGGCGGGTTCTTCGCGCGTTACGACGTGATCCTCGCGCCCACGACGGCCACTCCCCCGCCCCGGATCGGCGCCCTGTACCGGCTGCGGCGCGGGCTGGCCACGGATCGCGCGATGATCGCCGCCTGCCCGTACGCCTGGCCGTGGAACGTGCTGGGCTGGCCCGGTGTCAACGTGCCCGCCGGCTTCGTCGGTGACGGTCTGCCGGTGGGCGCGCAGCTGCTCGGGCCCGCCCACAGCGAACCGCTGCTGGTGTCCGTCGCCGCCCAGATGGAGGCGGAGCTGCGCTGGTACGAACGGTGGCCACCCGAGGCCGCCCCTGCACCGCGGGCCGTCTGACGCCGGTCTCATGGGCGATCGGTCAGCTTTCGCCCAGCTGAACGTGCGGCGGCGTCAGCGGTCCTTCGCGGCGGCAACGGCGGAGGCGGAGAGGAGCGCCGGAACGCCCTTGCGGTCCCCGGTCGGCGACCCTGCGCCGTCACACCGCGAGCAGGCCGACTCCCAGGGCGATCAGGGCCGCGACCTTGAGGATCTCCAGCCCCACGTACCAGAAGTGGCTGCGGGAACGGGGCAGTTCCTCCCCCGCGAGGATCCGGTCGGACCGGCGGTTGAGGGAGGGCCGGACGACGGCCAGCTGCGCGAGGAGCAGCACCGCGACGACCGCGGTCAGAGCCGTGATCCCGGCCGGGGCCCCGCCCACGGCGAGCGCGGCGATCACGACCACGGCCAGCACCGCTTCCGCGGCGTTCAGTGCGCGGAAGACCAGCCGGCCTATGCCCAGGCCGACGGGGATGGTCACGCCCGGTGCGCGGAACTTCAGCGGTGCCTCCAGGAAGGAGATCGCCAGCACCATGCCGAGCCAGACGAAGGTGACCGCGCTCGCGGTGGCGGCGGACGTGGCGTTCATCGGTGGGGCCTTTCTCCGCCGCGGACGGCGGCGGGGTTCGGTGGGGGTGATTCCTCGACGACAGGGCCTAGACGGCGGTGGTCTCGGCCAAGTGGGCCACGCAGGAGTCGGGGTCCGCGAAGGGTTCCAGGCCGGTCGCCGTCAGCGGGGCGTCCAGCCGGGCCAACGCGCCCTGCATCAGGCCCAGATGGAGCGGGCACACCACCTGCGCGTGTTCCTCGGCGAGTTCCAGGAAGGGGCAGTGCCGCAACCGGATCCGCCGGGGCGGCCCGCCGGTCCCGTCCGCTCCTTCCGGCCGCGGCGCGAAGCCCAGCTCGCTCAGCAGCGCGAGAAGCGCGGCCACCGAACGACCGGCCGTCGGCTCCTCGAACGGCGGTGGCGGCTCCACGAGGAAACCGCCCCACGCCCGGCCCGTCTCCATCGCCTCCGTGCGCGCCGTCGCCGGGTCGGCGGACGCCCACCGGCTGAGCAGGATGCGGGCCAGGAGCCGGTAGTCACGCGTGCCGCCGCGGTCCATACCCGGACGCGCGGTGTAGACGGTGCGGGGCCGGCCGGGCCCGGAGGACACCTCGGCCCGGCGCTCGACCAGGCCTTCGGCCACCAGGGCGTCCAGGTGGAAGCGCACCGTGTTGGGGTGGACGCCGATCCGCTCGGCCGTCTCGGCGACGCCGAGCGGCGAGGGTGCGGCGCGCAGTACGTCCAGCACCTCTCGGCGGCGCGGGCTCTTCCGTGCGGTCATGTCCGGACGCCCTTTCCCACCTGCGGTTATTTTTTACGAACCCTACATGTATAAATTGTAGGGTGGTCAGGACAAGGCAGTGGGTACCGGTATCCAGGGACATCCACGGACGGGACATCCACGGACGGGACGTCCCGGGACGCGCAACAGCCGAGAGGATCACCAGATGACGTCGCGGTCCGCGATCGACACCGGGCCGGCCGGCCGCACCGCGGCGGAGGCACGCGTGCTGTGCGACACCCGGGCGCTGGCCGAGGCTCCGCCGGTGGCGGGCGGAGTGCTGTGGAAACTGGCCGAGAGCGGACGGCAGCTCGACGCCAACGTGGTCCGGCTCGCTCCGGGCGACCGGATCACGGCCCACACCGAACAGCAGCTGGATGTGATGGTTCTGGTCGTGGCCGGGGGCGGCCTGCTCGGCACGGGCCACACCGACGAGCCCGAGCCGCTCGCCGAGGGCGCCCTGGTCTGGCTGCCGCACGGGGCGCCGCGCAGCATCATCGCCGGTGAGGCGGGGCTGACGTACGTGACCGTGCATCAGCGCCGCCCGGGCATGCGGATCGGCACCCGCCCCGACGGCTGACCACCCGCGCCGGCCACGCCACACGCCCTGACAGACAGTCGACCGGCGGCGCACCCGGGGCCGGTGACACTGCCTCGGCTGCGGACCGCCGCACAGGGCACCAGCGCAGCCGTCGGTCACCGCCGGCCGGCACAACGCGCGCACGGCGGGCGCCCCTTGCGCTCCCTGTGCGGCCCATTAGGGTGCCTGCGTGACCACGTTTACCGATGAGAACGTCCCCGGCCGCTACAGCCCCCACGCGACCACCGAGGCCGACCCGCGCGAGGTCGGCCGGGTCCGCACCGAGTACTCCCCGGCCCACGACGGCGACCCGGACCCCGGCGAGATCGTGTGGACCTGGGTGCCGTTCGAGGAGAACGACGGCCGGGGCAAGGACCGCCCGGTGCTGGTCGTCGCCCGGGAGACGGCCGGGACGTTTCTCGCCGTACAGCTGTCCAGCAAGCGGCACGACGGCGACCGGGAGTGGGTGGCGATCGGCAGCGGCCCGTGGGACCGGACCGGCCGGGACTCCTGGGTGGACGTGGACCGGGTGCTGCGGCTGCACGAGGAGGGCATGCGCCGTGAGGCGTGCGCGCTGGACCGGATGCGGTTCAACCTCGTCCGGCAGCGGCTGCACGAGCGCTACGGCTGGACCTGACCGCCGTACGACGCGTCGGCCCGGCCGGCCCTCAGGGGAACGCCCGCGTGAACGCCTCCCGCACCACCGCCCCCGGCGTCCGGTCCAGCACCCCGAACACCACGTGCTCGAAGGTCCGGGCGAACCGGCCGCCGGGGCCGAGCAGTACCCGGAACGCCCCCGCGACCTGCACCGGGTCGTTCTGGAACACGCCGCAGCCCCAGGCGCCGAGCACCAGGCGGCGATAGCCGTGGGCGGCGGCCGTCTGCAGCACCCGCTCGGCCCGTACCGCCAGGGCGTCCGGCAGCTCGGCGGCGCGCTCCGGTTCCGTACGCCGTACGACGCCCGCGTTGGGGGCGGCAGCGGTCAGAAAGCCGGCGCGGTACGGCTCGGCCAGCAGCCGGCCCCGGTCGTCACGGAAGACCGGGACGGCAGGTGAGTGGATCACCCGGTCCGTGTAGAACGGGTCGCGGTGGGCGCGGTGATGGTCGTAGAAGGAGCGGGCCGTCAGCAGGCAGGTGTACAGCGCGGAGGCACGGCACAGGGCCTCCTCCTGGGCCTGCGCGCCGTTGAGGTAGCCGCCGCCCGGATTGCGGGCGGACGCGAAGTTCAGTACGGCGACCGGGGCACCGGCCAGCCGGCGGGCGGCCTCCAGACTGCTCTCCCCGGTGACCTCGCACACCGCGTCGACACCGGCGCTCTGTGACACGGAAACCGGTTCCGGACCGAACATCCGCGTGCCGCACCGCGCGGCCTCGATCTCCGCCGCGAGGGACACCTCCCGGCCGTCCGGCGCACGGTACCCGCCCGCCGCCACGATCGCTTCCGTCTCCGCGGCGATCCCGCGCAGGCGCGCGCTCACGGCGCCACCCCCGTGGGCGCCGCGACCGCGGCCCGCGCGGTCTCCCCCGTCGTGCTCATGCACGCATCCTGGGTGATGCTGGTGAGGCAGTGCAACGGAGTTTCCCCTCCCCGGAACCGCCCGGAACAGCCCGGAAACGCCCATGGAAACGGAGATGACCTATCCGGAACATCGGCCGGGGCACCCTTGTGCGAATCGGCCCGAGGGTCTTGGGTGGAACGCGCGCCTGCCCGGCCCGAGGAACACACCGGGCCGGTGGCATGGTGGAATCTCAGGAGGATCCCGACATGTCCGATTCACGGAGTGACGGTGGTGACTGTACGGAGCACCGCACCGCCGTCACCGAAGCCGAGGTGGAGGCCCTGGTCCGGGGCATCTGCTTCAAGACCGGGCCACCGCGCGCCCTGGGTGTGGAGCTGGAGTGGCTCATCCATGAGCTGCGGATGCCGCAGCTCCCCGTGACACCCGAACGACTGAGAGCGGCGTACACCGCGCTGCGGGCCGTGCCCCTGCGGTCGCCGCTCACCGTGGAACCCGGCGGCCAGCTGGAGCTGAGCTCGCCGCCCGCCGCCTCCCTGATGGAGTGCGTCGGCACCGTCTCCGCCGACCTGGGCAGCGTCCGCGCCGTCCTCGCCGAGCACGGTCTCGGTCTGGTCGGCATCGGCCACGACCCCTGGCACACCCCCCGCAGGTTCCTGCACGAGCCGCGCTACGACGCGATGGAGACCTGCCTGGACCGCACCGGCCCGGCGGGCCGCCACATGATGTGCACCTCCGCCTCCGTGCAGGTCTGCGTGGACGCCGGCCATGAGGAACCCGGCCCGCTCGGGCACGAGCGGCGCTGGTGGCTGGCCCATACGCTGGGGGCTGTCCTGGTGGCCGCGTTCGCCAACTCCCCGCTGCTCGGCCAGGAGCCCACGGGCTGGCTGTCCACCCGGCAGCTGCTGTGGATGGAGATCGGCGCCGACCGCGCGGGCGCTCCCCCGCTGGACGGCGACCCACGGGCCGCCTGGGCCCGGCATGTGCTGGACGCGCCGGTGATGTGTGTGCGCCGGGACAGCGGGCCGTGGGAGGTGCCCGAGGGGCTCACCTTCCGGGAGTGGACCCGTTCCCGGTCGCCCCGGCCGCCCAGCCGGGCGGACCTCGACTATCACCTGACCACCCTGTTCCCGCCGGTGAGGCCGCGCGGCCATCTGGAGCTGCGGATGATCGACGCACAGCCCGGCGACGACGGCTGGATGGTGCCGCTCGCGGTGACGGCGGCACTGTTCGACGATCCGGAGGCCGCCGAGACGGCGTACCGGAGCGTGAAACCCCTCGGGGAGCGGGCCCTGAACCTGCCCGCCCCGCACAACCCGCTGTGGACCGACGCGGCCCGGCGCGGGCTCACCGACCCGGAACTGCGCGAGGCCGCCGACCTGTGCTTCGCGGCGGCGCTGGAGGCGCTGCCCCGGCTCGGCGCCAGCGCCGAGGTGACGGCCGCGGTGGCCGCGTACCGGGACCGCTATGTCGCCCGGGGCCGCTGTCCGGCCCACGACCTGCTGGACCGGCTGGACGGCGGCGACCCGCCCCCCGCCCGGCCTGGCCGCACCGGGGGTACCCCCACCGCCCACGGGAGGAAGGACATCCGCACATGACCGCCCCCGAGACCGGCACCGCGACGGCAGGGACGCCGGAGACGACGGAGGGGGACACCGAGGCGCTGCGGGAGCGCGCACTGGCCTCGCTGACCACCGCCCGTGCCCGCACCACGCTGCTGACCAGCTGCGTCGAGGACCCGGACCTCACCGCCCAGCACTCGCCGCTGATGTCCCCGCTGGTGTGGGACCTCGCGCACATCGGCAACCAGGAGGAGCTGTGGCTGCTGCGGGCGGTCGGCGGCCGGGACGCCATGCGCCCCGGGATCGACAGCCTCTACGACGCCTTCGAGCATCCGCGCGCCGAGCGTCCCGCGCTGCCGCTGCTGCCGCCCGCCGAGGCCCGCCACTACGCGGCCGAGGTGCGCGGGCGGGTCATGGACCTGCTGGAGAAGGCGGACTTCCACGGCACCCGGCTGACCGAGGCCGGTTTCGCCTTCGGGATGATCGCCCAGCACGAACAGCAGCACGATGAAACGATGCTGATCACCCATCAGCTCAGGAAGGGCCCGCAGGCGCTCACCGCACCGGATCCCGAACCGGCTCCGCTGTTCACCGGTCCCGCCGAAGTCCTGGTGCCCGGCGGCCCGTTCACCATGGGCACCTCGGCGGAGCCGTGGGCGCTGGACAACGAACGCCCGGCGCACGCCCGGGAGGTGGCGCCGTTCTGGATCGACACCATCCCGGTGACGAACGCGGCGTACCAGGCGTTCATCGAGGACGGCGGCTATGACACCGAGCGCTGGTGGACCCCGGAGGGCTGGGCCCACATCAGGCAGCACGCCATCACGGCCCCGCTGTTCTGGCGCCGGGACGGCGACCGCTGGCTGCGCCGCCGCTTCGGGGTGACCGAGGCGGTCCCGCCCGACGAGCCGGTGCTGCACGTGTGCTGGTACGAGGCCGACGCCTACGCCCGCTGGGCCGGGCGCCGGCTGCCCACCGAGGCGGAGTGGGAGAAGGCCGCCCGGCACGACCCGGCCACCGGCCGCTCGACGCGCTATCCGTGGGGTGACGCGGACCCGGCGCCGGAACACGCCAACCTGGGCCAGCGGCATCTCGGGCCCGCCCCCGTCGGCAGCTACCCCGCCGGTGCGTCCCCGCTCGGCATACGGCAGTTGATCGGTGACGTGTGGGAGTGGACGGCGAGCGACTTCCTGCCCTACCCGGGATTCCAGGCCTTCCCGTACAAGGAGTACTCGGAGGTGTTCTTCGGCTCCGGCCACAAGGTGCTGCGCGGCGGTTCGTTCGCGGTGGACCCGGTGGCCTGCCGGGGCACGTTCCGCAACTGGGACTACCCGGTCCGGCGGCAGATCTTCTCCGGGTTCCGCACCGCCCGCTCGGAGGCCGTCTGATGTGCCGCCATCTGGCCTATCTGGGGCCCGAGGTACCGCTCGGCCGGATCCTCGTGGAGCCCGAGCACAGCCTGCTGCGCCAGGCGTGGGCGCCCCGGCGGCAGCGCTACGGGACCGTCAACGCCGATGGTTTCGGGGTCGGTTGGTTCGCCCCGGACGATCCGGCGCCGGCGCGCTACCGGCGTGCCGGGCCGATCTGGGCGGACCTGTCCTTCGCCGACCTGGCCCGCGTGGTGCGTTCCGGCGCCGTTCTGGCGGCCGTACGGGATGCGACGCTCGCGGGCGCGGACGCCGAGGCCGCCGCGGCGCCCTTCGCGTCGGGCCGGTGGCTGTTCAGTCACAACGGCGCCCTCGCGGGCTGGCCCGACTCTGCGGCGCCGCTGGTGTCCGCGCTGCCCCCGGTCGAGCTGCTGTCACTGCAGGCCCGTACCGACTCGGCGTTCGTCTGGGCGCTGGTCCTGCACCGGCTGAGGTGCGGTGACGAACCGGACCAGGCCCTCGGTGACACCGTTCGCCGGCTGGCCGGGGCGGCCCCCGCCTCCCGGCTCAACCTGCTGCTGACCGACGGCGCGACGATCGCCGCCACCGCCTGGGGCGACAGCCTCTGGTACCGCACGGAGCCGGGCCGGAGCACGGTCGTCGCCTCCGAGCCGTACGACGACGATCCGCTCTGGCAGGAAGTCCCCGACCGCACCGTGCTCACCGCAAGCCGCGCCGGCGTGCTGCTCGCACCGCTGGAGGATCCGGCGTCCGCACCAACGAAGGAGCCCTGTACGTGAGCCCCTTGCTTGTCACCCGCACCCTCCCCGAGGACGCGACGGACGCCGCCCTGCGCGCCGACGTCCTGCACGGCCTCACCGTCAGCCCCAAGTGGCTGCCGCCCAAGTGGTTCTACGACGCCCGCGGCAGCGAGCTGTTCGAGCAGATCACCGAGCTGCCCGAGTACTACCCCACCCGCGCCGAGCGGGAGATCCTCGCCACCCGGTCCGGCGAGATCGCCGCGGCCAGCGGGGCCCGCACGCTGGTCGAACTCGGCTCGGGCTCCTCGGAGAAGACCCGCTACCTCCTCGACGCGCTCGCCCCTGCGGCGTACGTCCCGGTCGACGTCAGCGAGAGCGCCCTCACCCAGGCCGGGAAGGCGCTGGTCGCGGACCACCCGGACCTCGCCGTGCACGCGCTGATCGCCGACTTCACCGCCCCGCTGACCCTGCCCGCCACCCCCGGGCCGCGGCTGCTGGTCTTCCTCGGCGGCACGATCGGCAACCTGCTGCCCGACGAACGTGCGCGGTTCCTGGCCTCCGTGCGCACGCTGCTCGCGCCCGGCGACGGGCTGCTGCTCGGCACGGACCTGGTCAAGGACGAACGGGTGCTGGTCCGGGCGTACGACGACGCGGCCGGAGTGACGGCCGCGTTCAACAAGAATGTGCTGGCCGTCGTCGACCGCGAGCTGGGTGCCGACTTCGACCCGGACGCCTTCGACCATGTGGCGCTGTGGGACGCCGAGCGGGAATGGATCGAGATGCGGCTGCGCTCCCGTACGGCGCAGACCGTGAAAGTGCCCGCGCTGGACCTCGCCGTGGACTTCGCGGCGGGCGAGGAGCTGCGCACCGAGGTGTCGGCGAAGTTCCGCAAGGAAGGCGTGACGGCCGAACTGGCCGCAGCCGGACTGGAGTTGACTCACTGGTGGACGGACGCACAGGGCCGCTTCGCGCTGTCGCTGAGCGGGGTGCGGTGAGTCGCACGTCCGGGGTGGTTCCCCGGTGATCCCGGCGGAGGCCCGCCGTGCGGTCCGGGTGTGGATGCGGCACCGTGGAGTACGGCTGACACGAGAGGAGCACCCGCATGTCGAACCACACCTACCGGGTCACCGAGATCGTCGGCACCTCGCACGAGGGCGTCGACCAGGCCATCCGCAACGGCATCGCCCGTGCCGACCAGACCCTGCGCAATCTGGACTGGTTCGAGGTGACGCAGGTCCGGGGCCAGATCGAGAACGGGCGGATCGAGCACTACCAGGTCGGCCTGAAGGTGGGTTTCCGCATCGAGGACGGCGACTGAGGGCGGTCACCGAGCCGTCAGGTACGTCCTTCGCGTTCCTGCGCCTCCTCCAGTGCGGCGGACTTGGCGGCCCAGCGGGCCCGCACCACGGTGAACCCGGCACGTTCGGCGTCGTCGCAGACCAGCTCGTCGTCGTCCACCAGGACCCGCACCTCCCGGTCCCACGCGAGCCGGCGCAGGATCTCCAGCTTGGTGAAGCGGGCCGGCCTGCGGTCGGCGTTGCTCCGCATGTGCACCCGCCCCTCCGGCAGCCCGTGGTGCGCGAGCCACTGCAGGGTGTCCCGGCGGTACCGCTCGGGCCGGCCCGTGAGATAGACGACCTCGCACTCCCGGGCGCTCTCCACCGCCAGCGCCACTCCCTCGGCGAGCGGCGGATCGGCGGGCGCGGCGGCGAAGAACGCGCCCCACTCCCGCGGCCGGCTCTCCAGGAAGTGCTGCCGGTGAGCGGTGTCGGCCAGGGTGTTGTCGAGGTCGAACACGGCAAGCGGACGTCCGTTGCTGTCGGTCACAGGGTCACCTTAGCCAGGCTCTTCGGGACGGACGCCGGACCGCCCCGGGAATCATCCGGCCGTCAGGCTGTTGAATGCTGCGTGAGCAGTACAGCGATCGCGCGGACCCCGTTCTCCGTCCTCGACCGTTCCCGCGCCCGGGAGGGGCATCCGCCCGCCGGGGCGCTGCGGGACACCGTCGCACTGGCGCGGGAGGCGGAGGCGCTCGGCTACCACCGCTTCTGGGTGTCCGAGCACCACGGCGTACCCGGCGTCGCCGGCTCCGCGCCGACCGTGCTCGCCGCCGCGGTCGCCTCCGCGACCCGTACCATCCGGGTCGGCACCGGCGGTGTGATGCTGCCCAACCACCAGTCCCTCGTCGTCGCCGAGCAGTTCGGCGTCCTGGAGTCCCTGTTCCCCGGCCGGATCGACATGGGGCTCGGGCGTTCCGTGGGCTTCACCGACGGGGTGCGCAGAGCGCTCGGCCGGGACAAGGAGGACGCCGGGGACTTCGCGGCACAGCTCGGCGAGCTGCTCGGCTGGTTCGCGGGCACCTCACCGACGGGGGTGCGGGCACGCCCCGCGGAAGGGCTGCGGGTGCCGCCGTTCGTGCTGGCCATGGGCGAGGGCGCGCGGATCGCGGCGCGTGCCGGACTGCCGATGGTGATCGGCGATCTGCGGGGCCGGGACAAGCTGCTGCGCGGCGTCGACCAGTACCGTTCGCTGTTCCGCCCCTCCCCCTGGGCGTCCGAGCCGTACGTCGTGATCTCCGGCACGGTCGCCGTCGCCGGCAGCGAGGAGGAGGCGCGGCGGCTGCTGGTCCCGGAGGCCTGGTCGATGGCGTACTCCCGCACCCACGGCACCTTCCCGCCGCTCGCTCCGGCCGAGGAGATCGAGGCCCGGCGGATGACCGCGAAGGAACGCGGCTTCTACGAGGCCTCGCTCGCCGGTCACATCGCCGGGACCGGCGAGCAGGTCGCGCATGAGCTGGAGACGGTGCTGAAGGAGACGGGGGCGGACGAGGTTCTCGTCACTACCAGCAGTTACGACCGTACGGCGCTGCTGGATTCCTTTCGGCGCCTGGCCGCGCTGGTCGCGCCGGGCCGCTGACGGGCTCGGGATGCGAACCCGGCCGGAGCCGGTGACCCTGGGAGGGGAAACCGCAAGCGACGAGGAGGGCGGCCATGTCCTTCATGGACAAGATCAAGGGAATGCTCAAGGGCCATGAGGACATGGCCGACAAGGGCATCGACAAGGGCGGCGACTACATCGACCAGCGCACCGGTGACAAGTACCAGTCGCAGGTCGACGCCGCGCAGGACAAGGTGAGGGACGAGTTCGGCACCCGCCCGAACCGGGACAACCCGCCGCAGTCGTAGCGTACGGGGGCGGCTAGGGTTTCCCCCATGCACAGCCCCCACGACCCGCACGATCCCTACGTCCGCGTACGCGGAGCCCGTGAGCACAACCTCAAGGGCGTCGACGTGGACATCCCGCGGGACGTACTGGCCGTGTTCACCGGCGTGTCCGGCTCGGGGAAGTCGTCCCTGGCGTTCGGCACGATCTACGCCGAGGCGCAGCGGCGGTACTTCGAGTCGGTCGCGCCGTACGCGCGCAGGCTGATCCACCAGGTCGGGGCGCCGAAAGTCGGGGAGATCGCCGGGCTGCCGCCCGCGGTCTCGCTGCAGCAGCGCCGCTCGGCTCCTTCCTCCCGCTCCTCGGTGGGCACGGTCACGACTCTCTCCAACTCGCTGCGCATGCTGTTCTCCCGCGCCGGGGAGTATCCGGCGGGCGCCGAGCGGCTCGACTCGGACGCGTTCTCACCGAACACGGCGGCCGGGGCCTGCCCGGAGTGCCACGGACTGGGCCGGGTGCACCACACCTCCGAGGAGCTGCTGGTGCCGGACCCCTCGCTGTCCATCCGCGAGGGCGCCATCGCCGCCTGGCCCGGTGCCTGGCAGGGCAAGAACCTGCGGGACATCCTCGACGCGCTCGGCCACGACGTGGACCGGCCCTGGCGCGAGCTGCCCGCGCGGGAGCGGGAGTGGATCCTGTTCACGGACGAGCAGCCGGTCGTCACCGTCCACCCGGTGCGGGATGCCGACCGTATCCAACGGCCGTACCAGGGCACGTACATGAGTGCCCGCCGGTATGTGCTGAAGACCTTCTCGGACACCAGGTCCGCGTCGCTGCGGGCGAAGGCGGAACGGTTCCTGACCAGCGCGCCCTGCGCGGTGTGCGGGGGCAGCCGGCTGCGGCCCGAGGCGCTCGCGGTGACCTTCGGCGGCCGGACCGTCGCCGAACTGGCCGCGCTGCCGCTGACGGACCTGGCCGCACTGCCGGCCGGCCGCTCCGAGACCGCGCGGGTCCTCACCGAGGACCTGAGATCCCGGATCGCGCCGGTGGTCGAACTGGGCCTCGGCTACCTCAGCCTCGACCGCTCCACCCCCACCCTCTCGGCCGGCGAGCTGCAACGCCTGCGGCTGGCCACGCAGCTGCGCTCCGGACTGTTCGGCGTCGTCTACGTCCTGGACGAGCCGTCCGCGGGCCTGCACCCGGCGGACACCGAGGCGCTGCTGACCGTGCTGGACCGGCTGAAGGCCGCGGGCAACTCGGTGTTCGTGGTGGAGCACCATCTGGAGGTGGTGCGCGGCGCCGACTGGCTGGTGGACGTGGGCCCCGGCGCGGGCGAGCACGGCGGACGGGTGCTGTACAGCGGGCCGCCGGCCGAGCTGGCGTCGGTCGAGGAGTCGGCGACGGCCGCTTTCCTCTTCGACGAGTCACCGGGACCGGCGCGTGCGGTCCGCGAGCCGCGAGGCTGGTTGACGGTGGGTCCGGTGACCCGGCACAACCTGCGCGCGGTGACGGCCGAGTTCCCGCTCGGCGCCTTCACCGCCGTCACCGGGGTCTCCGGCTCCGGAAAGTCCACACTCATCGGTGAGTTGACGGAGGAGCTGGCGGGGGTGGACCGGCTGGT
Source organism: Streptomyces sp. NPDC007205 (assembly GCF_040634095.1). Lineage (NCBI taxonomy): Bacteria > Bacillati > Actinomycetota > Actinomycetes > Kitasatosporales > Streptomycetaceae > Streptomyces > Streptomyces sp. NPDC007205. The sequence continues at coordinate 120,932 of NZ_JBEYEW010000014.1, read as the reverse complement.
CCGGGTCGACCAGAAGCCGATCGGGCGCACCCCGCGGTCCAACCTGGCCACCTACACCGGCCTGTTCGACGTCGTACGCAAGGTGTTCGCCGAGACGGAGGAGGCGCGGGCGCGCGGGTACGGCGTCGGCCGCTTCTCCTTCAACGTGGCGGGGGGACGCTGCGAGACGTGCCAGGGCGAGGGGTTCGTCAGCGTCGAGCTGCTGTTCCTGCCGAGCACGTACGCGCCGTGCCCGGACTGCGGCGGCGCCCGCTACCACCCCGGGACCCTCGAAGTGGCGTACCGGGGGCGGAACATCGCCGAGGTCCTCGATCTGACGGTGGAGGCCGCGGCGGAGTTCTTCGCCGGCATCCCGGCCGCCGCCCGCAGCCTGGGTACCCTGCTCGACGTGGGCCTCGGCTATCTGCGGATCGGGCAGCCGGCGACCGAACTGTCCGGCGGCGAGGCACAGCGGATCAAGCTGGCGAGCGAACTGCAGCGTGGGCGGCGCGGGCACACCCTCTATCTGCTGGACGAGCCGACGACGGGGCTGCACCCGGCCGACGTGGAGGTGCTGATGGACCGCCTGCACGGGCTGGTCGACGCCGGGCACACCGTCGTGGTGGTCGAGCATGACATGACGGTGGTCGCGGGCGCGGACTGGGTGATCGACCTGGGCCCCGGCGGGGGTGACCGGGGCGGGCGGATCGTGGCGTCGGGTCCGCCGGAGCGGGTGGCCCGGGCGGAGGGCAGCGCGACGGCGCCCTTCCTGGCCCGGGTCATACCCTGAACAGGACGCTCAGGTGCTGAGCAACCGGTTGAAGAACGAGCGGTAGCGGCGCAGCGCCCCGCGGAGTTCCTCGGTGTCGACCCGCTCGCCCTGGCTCCACTGGGCCTCCAGGTCCTTCTTGTGCTGGGCGAAGGTGGACGCCAGAGCCTGCATGACGTCCGCCACCAGTGTGTCGGCGTCGTGTACGGCCTCGCGGGGGTCGTCCACGAACTTGTTCTGGATCTGCTGCCATCGGTCGCGGAACCCGCGCTCCTCGTCGTCCGTCAGCAGCTGCGGCACCTCGTCGTCCGAGGCGTCCTGGGCACCCTCGGCGGCCGGGGCCTCGGGGGCCGCGACCTCGGCGTCGGCTCCACCCGTGGCGGACTCGCCGCCCGCGCCCTCCGTCGCGGTGCTCTCACCGGGATAGACAGGGGCTTCGGAGGATGCCGGCTCTGCCTCCGCGCCGGTGGCGGACGGCTGGGCGAGGTCCTCGGTGGACAGACCGCCGGTGGTGCGGTCCTCGTCCTCGTTTCTGTGCATGGCGTTCCTCCATGCGGGGTCGTGGTCGCGGTCAGGACCGGGCGGGGTGCGCCCGGCCGCCGCCGTCGGAGAGCAACTCGTCGAACAGGGCGCGGTAGTGCACCATGGCACCCCGCAGCTGCTCGGTCGTCGCCTGCTTGCGGGTGGTGAGGGTCTCCACCTCGTGCGCGGCCCGGTAGTGCTCCAGCGTGGCGCCGTGCTCCACCGAGAGGTCCTTCATCTGCTGCTCGAACCCCTCGGTCGGGTATCCGCGCTCGTGCATCAGGGAGGTCACCAGCCGGTCGGCGTCGTGCACCGCGTCTTCCGGCCGGTCGACGAACTCCTCCTGGACACTGCTCCACTCCCGCGTATAGCGGTCCCTTGAGACGGTGGGCAGCGGTTTGATCTCCAGCGAGTCGTGTCGCCGCTCGCGGGCCCTGAGCTCACGCTCGGCGGAGAGCCGGCTGTCGGACCCCTCGACCGTCCGTTCGTACTCCGGGCCGAAGCGCTGACGGAGGTGACGGCGGCGCATCAGCAGTGAGACCGCCACAGCGGCCAGAGCGACCACCACCACGATCGGAATGATGATCGCCAGAAGCGTTCCCGTGGACATGGCCACACGCTCCTCAGGGAGTAGTGATGTGCACTGTCCGTCTTCCCATTCGCCCCATATGTAAGCTTTTTCGTCGATTGGTCAGGCGGAGACCAGGGCCTCGTGGGTCCAGGAGGGCTCCGGAGCGACCGGCTGGGCCGCGCGGGCGAGGGACCGGCGGTCGGAATGGGTGCCCGGCGGTATCACCGGGCGTATCTCCACCTCCGCGATCAGGCCGCGTGTACGGGCCACCCGCCACAGGGAGGCCAACAGGGTGTCCTCGCCGACGAACGCCGCCGCCGTGCTGGCCGTACCGCCGTCCCGGGTGTAGCGGAGCCGCACCGGCTGTACGGGCGCGCCCGCGTCCAGCGCGGCCTGGAAGACCGCCCGGTGGAAGCGGCCATGGGCCCGCCCGCACCAGGTGCTGCCCTCGGGGAACGCCGCCACAGCCGCCCCCTCGCGCAGCGCCCCGGCGATCCGGGCCACCGTCCCGGGCAGGGCGCGCAGCCGGTCCCGCTCGATGAACAGGGCCCCGCCGCGCGCGGCCAGCGCACCCGCCACCGGCCACTGCCGGATCTCGGTCTTGGCCAGCATCCGGGCCGGCCGTACGGCGGTCAGCAGCGGGATGTCCAGCCACGAGACATGGTTGGCGACCAGCAGCAGCCCGCCGGCCGGTGCCGCGGCACCGGTGAGGCGGACCCGGACCCCGACGGCCCGCACGATCGCCCGGCACCACCGCCCGACCCACTCGGCGGGGATCCTCCCGCCGAGTGGGGACAGCGCGATCCCGGCCAGCAGCAGGACCCCGACCGCGGCCAGCCGCAGCACGGCCCGGGGTACGGCCGCGGCGGCCGGGGCGGGCTCCACACAGGCGCCCGGGGTGCAGGGCGCGCTGGGCAGCCAGACGCTCATCAGGCAGGCACGAGGGAGAGGAAGTGCCGCAGATAGCGCGGGTTCACCCGGCGCATCGACAGCAGCACATACAGGTCGGCGACCCCGAAGTCGGGGTCGTGCGCGGGCTCGCCGCACACCCAGGCACCGAGTCGCAGGTAGCCGCGCAGGAGGGCGGGCAGCTCGCTGTGCCCGGCCGGGGGCTCGGCGTCCGGGGTCCACGGCGCCAGCGGCCGTACGCGGAACTCCTCGGGTGCCAGATGCTTGGCGCGCACCCGCTCCCAGGTGGCCGTCGCGAAGGCGCCGCCGTCGGCGAGCGGCACCGAGCAGCAGCCCGCCAGCCACTCGTGCCCGCGGTCGATCATGTACCGGGCTATCCCGGCCCAGATCAGACTGATGACGGCGCCGTCGCGGTGGTCGGGGTGCACACAGGAGCGGCCGACCTCGACCAGGCCGGGCCGGATCGCGGCGAGCGGAGTCAGCTCGAACTCGCCCTCGGAGTACAGCCGCCCGGCGACCGCGGCCCGCTCCGGCGGCAGCAGCCGGTAGGTGCCGACGACCTGCCCGGTCACGGTGTCGCGCACCAGCAGGTGGTCGCAGTACGCGTCGAAGGCGTCGATGTCGTACCCCGGCTGCGGGGTGGCGAGCAGGGCACCCATCTCCCCGGCGAAGACATCGTGCCGCAGCCGCTGCGCGGCACGCACGTCGGCCTCGTCGCGGGCGAGGGTGACGGTGTAGCGGGTGGGTGCCGCGGGCTGCGGAGGACGGTCGAGCGTGGTGACGCCGGTCATGGCTCTCTCCAAGGTCACGGGCCGGGTCGGCAGGGAGGGGCAGTCCGTCGGCCGGTCTGCCCCTCCTGTTCTTCCGACGCCGGTTGGCCTGCGCGTGACCGGCGCCCGGAGAGCGGGTGTGGGCTTGTTGAACGGCGTGGGCGGACCCGCCCTCAGTACCGGGTCCACTCGGAGACCGACGGGCCGGGCGACGTCAAGATCCAGAGCCCCGGAGTCACTTACCGCTGTCAGTGACGCCCTGGCCACAGAGCGACACCGGGACGCCGGGGGCCGGAGAGCCCACGCTCTCTTCGGCCGCCCGGCCGCGGTTCGGGCGCTACCTCCTGCCCACCTTGCGCGTGGCCCGCAGCCACTCCCTGTTCATGCTGGTGATCGACACCAGCGGAATCCCCTTGGGACAGGCCGTCGCGCACTCACCGGTCAGCGTGCAGCCGCCGAACCCCTCCTCGTCCATCTGCGCCACCATGTCCAGCACCCGCGTCTCCCGCTCGGGCGCCCCCTGCGGCAGTACGTTGAGGTGGTTGACCTTGGCGGAGGTGAACAGCATCGCCGCGCCGTTGGGACACGCGGCCACGCACGCCCCGCATCCGATGCACTCCGCGTGCTCGAAGGCGAAGTCGGCGTCGGCCTTCGGCACCGGTGTGGCGTGCGCCTCCGGCGCGGATCCGGTCGGCGCGGTGATGTAACCGCCGGCCTGGATGATCCGGTCGAACGCGGACCGGTCGACGACCAGGTCCTTGATCACGGGGAAGGCCGCCGCCCGCCACGGCTCGATGTCGATCGTGTCGCCGTCCTTGAAGGACCGCATGTGCAGCTGGCAGGTGGTGGTCCGTTCCGGTCCGTGCGCCTCGCCGTTGATGACGAGCGAGCAGGCGCCGCAGATGCCCTCGCGGCAGTCGTGGTCGAAGGCGACCGGTTCCTCGCCGGAGAGGATGAGCTGTTCGTTGAGGACGTCCAGCATCTCCAGGAAGGACATGTCGGACGAGATGCCGTCCACCTCGTATGTGGACATCGTTCCTTCGGCGTCGGCGTTCTTCTGCCGCCAGACGCGCAGGGTGAGCTTCATGCGTAGCTCCGCTGGGTGGGGTGGACGTACTCGAAGACCAGGTCTTCCCTGTGCAGGACGGGTGCCTCACCGGTGCCGGTGAACTCCCAGGCCGCCGCGTAGCCGAACTCGTCGTCCTTGCGGGCGGCCTCGCCGTCCGGGGTCTGGGACTCCTCGCGGAAGTGGCCGCCGCAGGACTCTTCGCGGTGCAGCGCGTCGAGGCACATCAGCTCGGCAAGCTCCAGGTAGTCGACGATCCGGTTGGCCTTCTCCAGCGACTGGTTGAACTCCTCGCCGGTGCCGGGCACCTTGATCCGCCGCCAGAACTCCTCGCGGATCTGCGGGATGCGCTCCAGGGCCTTGCGCAGCCCGGCGTCGGTGCGGGCCATGCCGCAGAACTCCCACATGAGTTCGCCGACTTCGCGGTGGAAGGAGTCGGGGGTGCGGTCGCCGTCGACGGACAGGAGCAGGTTGAGCCGTTCCTCGGTCTCGCCCAGCACCTCCTGCACGGCGGGGTGTTCGGCGGTGACGGCCTCCTGGTGCGGGTTGCGGGCCAGGTAGTCGTTGATGGTGGCCGGGAGCACGAAGTAGCCGTCGGCCAGGCCCTGCATCAGCGCGGACGCGCCGAGCCGGTTGGCGCCGTGGTCGGAGAAGTTGGCCTCGCCGATCGCGAACAGGCCCGGGACGGTGGTCTGCAGGTCGTAGTCGACCCACAGGCCGCCCATCGTGTAGTGCACGGCCGGGTAGATCCGCATCGGCACCTCGTACGGATCCTCGTCGGTGATCCGCTGGTACATGTCGAAGAGGTTGCCGTACCTGGCCTCGACCGCCGTGCGGCCCATGCGCCTGATCGCGTCGGCGAAGTCGAGGTAGACGCCCTGCCCGCCGGGGCCCACTCCCCTGCCCTCGTCGCAGACGTTCTTGGCGGCGCGGGAGGCGATGTCCCGCGGGACGAGGTTGCCGAAGGAGGGGTAGATGCGCTCCAGGTAGTAGTCGCGCTCGTCCTCGGGGATCTGGTGGGGCGGGCGGGTGTCGCCCTTGGCCCTGGGCACCCAGATCCGGCCGTCGTTGCGCAGCGACTCGCTCATCAGGGTCAGCTTGGACTGGTGGTCGCCGGTGCGCGGGATGCAGGTGGGGTGGATCTGGGTGAAGCAGGGGTTGGCGAAGTACGCGCCGCGCCGGTGCGCCCGCCAGATGGCGGTCGCGTTGGAGTTCATGGCGTTGGTCGACAGGTAGAAGACGTTTCCGTAACCGCCGGATGCCAGCACCACCGCGTCGGCGAAGTAGGTGTCGATGCGACCCGTGATCAGATCGCGGGCCACGATGCCGCGGGCCCGCCCGTCGACGACGATCAGGTCCAGCATCTCGGTGCGCGGGTGCATCTCCACGTTCCCGGCGGCGATCTGCCTCGACAGCGCCTGGTAGGCGCCGAGCAGCAGCTGCTGGCCCGTCTGGCCGCGGGCGTAGAAGGTGCGGGAGACCTGGACACCGCCGAAGGAGCGGGTGTCGAGCAGGCCGCCGTACTCGCGGGCGAAGGGCACGCCCTGGGCCACGCACTGGTCGATGATCTCGACCGAGATCTGCGCGAGGCGGTGCACGTTGGACTCGCGGGCGCGGAAGTCGCCGCCCTTGACGGTGTCGTAGAACAGCCGGTGGATCGAGTCGCCGTCGTTGCGGTAGTTCTTCGCCGCGTTGATGCCTCCCTGCGCGGCGATGGAGTGGGCGCGGCGCGGGGAGTCCTGGTAGCAGAACTGGACGACGTGGTAGCCCTGTTCGGCGAGGGTGGCCCCCGCGGAACCGCCGGCCAGGCCGGTGCCGACCACGATGACCGTGTGCTTGCGCCGGTTGGCGGGGTTGACCAGCCTGGCCTCGAAACGGCGCTTGTCCCAGCGCTCGTGGATCGGTCCGGACGGCGCCTTGGTGTCGGTGACCGGGTCACCGGTCGGGTAGTTCACGTAGTCGGTCATGTCAGCTCACCACTCCGGTCATGACGCCCACGGGTACGGCGATGAAACCGGCCGTGAGCAGCAGCGCGAGGATGTCGGCGACGGCCTTCAGGGCGCGGTCGCGGGCGCGGCTGCCGACGCCGAGGGTCTGCGCGGCGCTCCAGAAGCCGTGCCGGATGTGCAGGCCGAGCGCGAGCATCGCGACGATGTAGACGACGTTGCCGTACCAGGTGGAGAAGGTGTCGACCACGTTCTGGTACGGGTGGCCCTCCTGGAAGCCGCCGGGGTGCACGGTGCCGGTGGTCAGGTCCAGGATGTGCCAGACGATGAACAGGCCGAGGATGATGCCGCCCCAGCGCATGGTGCGGGTGGCGTAGCTCGCCCGGGGCCTCGAGTGCACGTACTTGCTGGGCCGCGCCTTGATGTCGCGGCGGCTGAGCTGGTACGCGGACGTGGCGTGGGCGGCCACGGCGATGACGAGGACGATCCGGATGAGCCAGAGCGTCCACGCGTAGTGCATGAAGGGTTCGCCGATGGTGCGCAGCCAGTGGGCGTAGTGGTTGAACTCGCCCGCCCCGAAGTAGATCTTCAGGTTCCCGATCATGTGCGCGACCAGGTACAGCAGCATGATCAGGCCGCTGACGGCCATCACGGTCTTCTTGCCGACGGAGGAGTCCCACATCGTGCGCGCCATGGACGGCCGTCGGTCCGTCCGCGTTGCCAGAGCCATGGAACAGCACGCTAGGGGCGCGGGAGCCGATCGGTCCAAGACATGGTCCAGCTCGTTTCCATAGGCTGCGGCTATCATTGCTGTATGCAGCTCCAGCAGCTCCAGTACTTCGTGGCCGTCGCAGAGACCCGGCACTTCACGCGCGCCGCCGAGCTGGTGCATGTCGCCCAGCCGTCGTTGTCGCAGCAGATCAAGGCGCTGGAGCGGGAGTTGGGCGCGGATCTGTTCCTGCGCGCGCGGGGCAACATCACGCTGACGGACGCCGGCGAGGCGCTGCTGCCGCTGGCCCGGCGGATCCTGGCCGACGCGGACACGGCGCGGTACGAGGTGCAGGAGCTGGTGCAGCTGCGGCGGGGCCGGGTACGGCTGGGGGCGACGCCGAGCCTGTGCACGGGCCTGCTGCCGGATGTGCTGCGCGCCTTCCACGACCGGTATCCCGGCATCCAGCTGCTGATTGAGGAGGGCGGCTCGCACGACCTGGTGCGGGAACTGGCGCGCGGCGCCCTCGATCTCGCCTTGGTCGTGCTGCCGCTGCCCACGCCGGCGCCGGCACTGACCACGGTGGAGCTGCTGCGCGAGGACCTGGTCGTGGTGTCCTCACCGGACGCGCCCGCACCCGGCCGGGCTGGGCGGGCAGTGAACATCACCGATCTGGAGGGCGAGCGGCTGGTGATGTTCCGGCACGGCTACGACCTGCGCGAGCTGACCGTGGCAGCGTGTCGCTCGGCCGGGTTCGAGCCGGAGTTCGCCGTCGAGGGCGGTGAGATGGACGCGGTGCTGGGGTTTGTGCGGGCTGGGCTGGGGGTGGCGGTGGTGCCGCGGATGGTTGCGACTCGGGCCGGGCCGGGGCTCAGGGTGACGCCGCTTGCCCGTCCCGGGTTGCATCGGACGATCGCGTTGGCTCACCGCAGTGACGTTGCTCCGCCGAGGGCGGCGCGGGAGCTTCAGCGGATGCTTCTTGAGCGGTGAGGGTGTTGTGTTCGGATTCGTCTGCCCGGGAAGCGCCGTCCCGGAGTGCGAGTGCGTTGTGGTTTCTCGCGCAGTTCCCCGCGCCCCTCAGGGAACTGCGCCACTCCTCCTCGAAGAGCTCAGCCCGTCGCGTCCACCAAAGCCAGGTCGTGCAGGCGCTCGGGTGGGCCGGGGCGGGCGTAGTACCAGCCCTGGGCCGTGTCGCAGCCCAGTATCCGGAGTTGTTCGGCCTGGGCGCCGGTTTCCACGCCCTCGACCGTCACGGCGAGGTCGAGGCTGTGGGCGAGGGAGACGATGCCCTCCACGATCTTCAGGTCGACCGGGTCGGCGGGGAACTGCTGCATGCCCCGGGTGAAGGAGCGGTCCAGCTTGAGGACGCGCACCGGCAGCCGGCGCAGGTTGGCGAGGTTGGAGTAGCCGGTGCCGAAGTCGTCCAGGGCGATGTCGACGCCCATCTCGGCAAGCCGGTGCAGGGGTTTGAGCAGATCGTCGTCGGCGCCGATGAGCGCGGACTCGGTGACCTCCAGGCACAGGGCTTCCGGGGCCACTCCCGCGCGCTCCAGGATGTCGACGGTGTCCTGGACCAGGCGCGGATGGCTGAGCTGGCACGGCGAGAGGTTGACGTTGATGCGCAGGGGCCCGGCGGCCTGGTCCTCGCCATGACGTTCTCGCCAGGCGCGGGCCTGGCGGATGGACTCCTCCAGGACCCAGCGGCCGAGCGGCACGATCAGACCGGTGTGCTCGGCGAGCGGGATGAAACGGTCGGGGCCGAGCACGCCGTGCTGCGGGTGCAGCCAGCGCACCAGGGCCTCGGCGCCGCGCACGCTGCCGTCGCCGAGGTGGACGAGCGGCTGGTACTCGATGAAGAACTCGCCGCGTTCCAGGGCCGTCGGGAGGGCCGTGGTCAGGCCGTGGCGGGTGATGGCGCGGGCGTCGGCCTCCGGGTCGGCGAGTTCGGAGCGGTTGCCGCCCGCGGACTTGGCCCGGTACATGGTGATGTCGGCGCTCCGGAGGATCTCCGCCGCCGTGCGCTCGCCCGCCGGGCCCTCGACGATGCCGAGGCTGCCGCGCACCAGCAGGTCACGGCCGTCGATGCTGACCGGCGTGACGAGGGCGTTCATGATCCGCTCGGCCAGTTCGTCCACCTTGCGCGCGGTGCCGGGGCCGGTGGTCAGCGCCACGAACTCGTCACCGCCGAGCCGGGCGACCATCTCGCCGGGCGCGGTCGCACAGGACTGCAGCCGGTCGGCGACCTCCACCAGCAACCGGTCGCCGGCCGCGTGCCCCAGGCTGTCGTTGACGGTCTTGAAGCCGTCCAGGTCGAGGTAGCACAGGCCGAAGCGCTGACCCTCGCCCGCGTTCAGCACCTTCTCCAGACGCTCGAAGAACAGCGTGCGGTTGGGCAGGCCGGTGAGCGCGTCGTGCGTCGCCTCGTAGCGCAGCCGGAGGTTGAGCAGCCGGCGCTCGGTGGTGTCCTCCATGAGGGCGAGCTGGTACTGCGGTGTGCCGTCGGCGTCGCGCAGCAGGGAGACCGTCAGGTTGGTCCACAGGACCGTGCCGTCGGGCCGGTTGAAGGCTTTTTCGAGGTGGTAGTGCTCGCGCGCGCCGCGGACGAGTTCGTCGTAGAGCTTCCAGGTCTGCGGCGCGTCCTCGGGGTGCACCCAGTCCTGGACGCGGCGGCCGCGCAGGGTCTGCTCGGAGAGCCCGAACATGCGCATCAGCGCCTGGTTGACCTGCAGGACGTTGCCGCCGAGGTCGGCGATGCCGATCCCTATGGCCGCGCCCTCGAAGACCGCGCGGAAGCGGGCCTCGCTGGCGTGCAGCGCCTGGGCGACCACGCCCTGGGCCTGCAGGGCGGCCTGGGCGATGGACTCCTGCTCGGCGAGGGTGCGCTCGCGCAGCGCCTCGGCGTATCCGGCGGCCATCGCGTGCTGCAACCGCGAGGAGCGCAGGCGCGGTTCGTCCTGGGGGCCGTCCTCGGCGCAGTACAGCACCAGATAGGCGTCGACGCAGTCCAGGGTGCGGGCGAGCGCCTCGGGGTCGGTGCAGTGCGCGCGGACCAGCGCGGCGCCGACCGCCTTGGCCGCGTCGGCGTCGAAGCCGTGCGCGCGCAGCAGCTCACTCAACCGGCGTGCGAGCGGAAGGAGTTGTTCCTCGAACTCGGCGCGGGTCAGCGATGTGGAGGTCACCGGGTAGACCGCCCGGCTCCAGATCGTGGTGAACCGGCGCAGTCTGTCCTCCGGCCCGTCCGGCTCGGCCCTCACGCCGTACGCCCCACGCCGGCGAACCCGGAGAAGGCGAACGGGTCCTCGTCCTCCGGCGCCGACTCCGGCCGCCAGTGCGGCATCGGCACCAGTCCCGGTTCCACCATGTCGTACCCCTCGAAGAACCGCGCGATCCGGTCGCGCGAGCGCATGATCAGCGGGTTGCGAATGTCCTTGTATACGTCCACCGCGCCCTCGGCCCGCTCGGCGGGCACCGGGATTCCCTCGTACGAGGCATGGGTGAGGATCAGCAGGCTGCCGGGCGCGAGCGCGTCGCGCAGTTCGGCCACCGCACCGTAGGGGTCGTCCGCGTCTTCCACGAAGTGCAGTATGGCAACGAGGAGGAGCGCGACTGGCCGGTTCAGGTCGATCAGCCGCTCCACCTGGGGGCTGGACAGGATCTCCTGCGGCTTGCGCAGGTCCGCGGCGGCGATGTCCGCGGTGTCGTTGCCCGCCAGTACCGCCTGGCTGTGTGCGACGGCGACGGGGTCGCGGTCGACGTAGACCACGCGGGCACCCGGTGCGGCCGTCTGGGCCACCTCGTGGACGTTGCCGAAGGTCGGGATGCCTGAGCCGATGTCGAGGTACTGGGTGATGCCCTCGCCGGCCGCGAACCGTACGGCACGGCGCATGAACGCCCGGTTGGCCTGCATGATCTTCGGCAGCCCCGGCATGAACCCCATCGCCTTGCGGGCTGCTTCCCGGTCCACCTCGAAGTTGTGCGAACCGCCCAGGTAGTAGTCGTAGATCCGCGAGACGCTCGGCACCGAGATGTCGATGCTCCGGGGGGCCCAGGCGGGGCGCTCCATGTATCACTCCAAGGCGTAGGCGACAGGGACAGGCGATCCGGTGTTCGAGCTGAGGCTACTGATCGCCCGCGAAAGGAGCGAGCCAAACCGGAAATTGACCGTCCGTTCCCGGTCACTGCCTGCGAAGTCGCTGTCGCGTGTGCCGGGGTTTGCCCGTCTTGCGAGTGCGGGACATGGGGGCTTCGAAGCGCACAAACGGTCCGCCCCCTCCGTGCGGTGCGGAGGGGGCGGACCTGCGGTGGCGCTCCGGGCCGGGCGGGGCGATCGACCCTGGGGAGGTGATCTAGTTGCCCGGCGCGCCGACCGGCTTGCCGTCGGGCGAGACGGCGTACCAGGTGCCGCCCACGCCCTGACCGTTGGTGTCCCCGGGGGCCTTGTCGCCGGAGAAGGTATAGATCGGCCAGCAGTTGACGGTCATCTGCTTCACTCCGTCGGGACGGGTGAAGCCCATCAGGCCCTTCTTCTTGACGCCCTTGGTGTCCTCAGGCTTGACGATGCCGACGGCCGGCCACTTCTCCAGGCAGGCCCCGGTGCAGTTCGAGACGGACTTCGGCCAGGCCTTGTCCTTCAGGAAGCGGTAGACCGTCCTGCCGCTCTTGTCCACGACGATGTCGCCGAGCTTGGGGTCCTTGCGCACGGACAGTCCCGGCATGGAGGACAGGGATGCCTTCTTGCCGTTGGGGGCCAGCGCGAACCACTTGCCGCCCACGCCCTGGCCGTTGACGTCACCGGCGTTGACGTCCTTGGCGTAGCGGTAGGCGGGCCAGCCGCCGATGGTGAGCTGCTTGCTGCCGTCGGCGCGGGTGACCTCACCCAGCAGCGTCTTGTCGATGCCGGCGCCGGCGGTGGCGTCGTCGGCGGGCACCGGCGGCCAGGTGGTGGCGCAGTCGCCGGCGCAGTTCGACTTGGGCGGGTTGGCGGTGTCCTTGTCGAACCGGTACAGGGTGAGGCCGGAGCCGTCGGTCAGTACGTTGCCCAGGTCGGGGTTGGCGGCCACGGTCAGCTTGCCCGCGGGGGCGGCCTGGGTCGGGGAGCTGGAGGCCTGGTTGCCGTCGGCTCCATAGCCGTTGCCCGTTCCCGTGCCCGTGCCGGTACCGGCGCCGTTGGTCGGGTTGCCCGCGGGTGCCGTGGCGCCGACGTTCTGGGCCGCCGACGCCGGGGTGGTGCTGTTGTCCTGACCGCACGCCGTCGTCAGCGCCAGCACCGAAGCGGCTGTCGCCACCAGTGAGGCGGTCCGCCAGGAGGTCTTCATGTCCAACTCCCCATAATCGCCTGGATGTTGCAGCGCTCTGTCGTGCCGCCGCACGGTCATGGGTACGCACCGAAGGGGCCGGAGCGTTCAACGGGGAGGGGAAGTTCTTCAGGAATTTCTTTCCGGATCCCGCCGGACCCTGCGCGGGGTGCCGCCACGGGAGGCTCGTACAGGCGTACATATCGCCCCTACTGCATACTTCACCGATTCAAACCATTGATCGCATCATGTCCTCCCTTCGAAGCAATCCCGGCGCACTACGGCATACGGCCGGGTTCCGCACCCCATGATCTTCGTCGTGCATGGACCCGAAGCGACCCGACGCGCGCCCGCCGCACGGGTGTTGGCCCTGATGACGCTGACCTGGGCCCTGGTGGGCTGCCCGGTCGGCAGCGCGTCGGCCGACGCCTGTGCGTACGCCTCCACGGGCCCGGACGGCACGGTGGCGACGGCCTACGCCGGCGGCCACCACTGGCCCGCACCGCCGCCCTGCCCTGAGCCCACCCCGCCGACCCCCACACCCACACCCCCGCCGACCCCCACACCCACGCCCACGCCGCCCCCGCCCCCGTCGCCCAAGCCGCGACCGCCGAAGCCGACGCCGGTTCCGCGCCCTGTGCCGAAACCCAGTCCGAAGCCGAAGCCGCCGGCGAGGCCCGCCCCGGCTCCGCCTGCACCACGGCCGACGCCCACCCCCACGCCGACGCCCAAGCCGAGGCCGACGCCCAAGCCGAGGCCGACGCCCGCTCCGCGGTCGCTGGCGACGCGCGTGAGCTATCCGGCGTACCACCCGCACTCCACCGCGCACACCGCGCCCGGCCACACCCCGCCGGTCACCTACGTCCTGCTCATCACCGTTCCGGCGATCGTCGCCGTCGCGGCCCTGCGCCCGCGCTGAAGCGCCGGCCCGCTCACTTCTGGAGGCACCTGTTGTCGGATTGGCTTGTTCTCGTCCTCGCGATGCTGGCGGCCTGCGCCGTGGTGATCGTCGTCACCGTCGTACGGCACAAGCGGGCTCCCGAGGACGAGGACCCCAATGAGACGCCGGACGTCATCGAGTACATGACGATGTGGATCGGCGTCGTGTACGCCATCGTCCTCGGTCTGGCCATCGCGGGCGTGTGGGAGGCCCACAGCTCGGCCCAGGACTATGTGCAGTCCGAGGCCCAGGCGCTGCACGAGATCTCGGAGCGGGTCCGGGTCTATCCGCCGGAGGTCCGTGACCGGATCCGGGACGATGTCAACACCTATGTCGGCTACGTCGTACACCACGAGTGGACCACGATGGCCCGCGACGAGCGGGTCACCGACCACGGCACCGAACTGCTCCAGAAGGTCCGCCAGGACGTCACCGACTACCAGCCGAAGAACGACTTCGAGGCGCAGGCCTACCAGCCGCTGCTGGACCAGATCACCGCCGCCGACCAGGCGCGCAACGCCCGCGCCGACTCCACCGGGGCCACCATGCCGTCGGTGGTGTGGTGGGGGCTGCTCACCGGGGCGCTGGTCACCATCGGCATGGTGTTCGCGCTGCAGATCCGGCGCACGAAACGCGAGTTGGTGCTGGCCGGGCTGTTCTCCGCGACCATCGCGTTCATGCTGTTCCTCATCTGGGACTTCGACGCCCCCTTCAGCCGGGGCATCGCGGTGACCGCGGAGCCGTTCGTGAACCTGTTCCCGGGCATCACCGGTTAGTCCTCCGACCGCGCAAGCGTCCCCGAGGACGTCCTCGCCCCGGCTCCCGGTGAGGGACCGGGGCGATTGCCGTACCGACGTGCGCCGTGCCGATGTGCGCCGTGCGCAGGGGACGAGTCGGTGGGCCGGTCGACGGGGCCTCAGATCCGCTTCTCGTGCCGCCGGCGGAGCCAGAACGCGCCGCCGCCGATGACCGCGGAGGCCACGAGTCCGCCGCCGATGGCCATGTCGGTCGGCGTGGCACCGTTGGTGATGCTGCCGCCGAAACCGCCTTGGACACCGCCGATCACGGTGAACGCATGCTGGCGGGTCAGGGTCCTGCCGTCGCAGCGGACGGTGATGTCGTACCGGCCGGGACGGGCGTCGTTGTCGATCCTGGCGGTGCCGCGCGCGGTGTCGTCGCGGAACGGGTTGAGCTCGGTGGTGGGGAAGGCGCGGGAGGACGCGGTGCCGCCGCGGCAGCCGTCCACGGTGATGGTGAGCCGGCCACCGGCCGCGACCAGGCCGGGCATGACGATGATGTTCCGCGGGCCTCGGAAGTCGTCACCCCGCCCGCCGCCGTTGCCATGGGCACCGAAGTCGTCGCCACGTCCGAAGTCGTCGCCCCGGCCGAAGTCTTCACCGTGGCCCCGGTCACGGCCGCCCTCGTCGCCACGGCCCCGGTCCCGGTCCCGGTCCCGGTCACGGTCCCGATCCCGATCCCGGTCCCGATCCCGGCCGCCGTCGCCGAAGCGGCGGTTGCCGTTGTTGCTGAAGTGACCGTTGAGGTTGAAGTTTCCGCTGAAGCCGCTGTCCGGATCGAAGCCCGCGCCGGGCGCCACCCCCACGCCGGGTGCGACGCCCACACCGGGCGCCACCCCCACGCCTGGGTTCACTCCCACGCCGGGGGTGGACGGGCCGCCGCCGTTGCCCATGCCGTCCGCGACGGCCACAGGGGCGGCGAGCCCGAGCACGGCGACCGCGGTGCATGCCGCCGCCAGGGCACGTTGATTTCGCATGTGATCCTCCGCGGGAGGCGCCCCGGGTCCCGTCCCCGGTGGATCGGCGAGAAAACACCTCCCGGGAAGACCCTCAAGCGCGCGGAACACGCCCGCATGTCGAGAATCGTCCGTCCTGGTGAGACGACACGCCGAAGGAAAAGCACACAATCTGATATTCCTGCAGGTCACGGACCGTCAGAAAATTCCTGGGAACGGCAACTCGGATGGCGCACCACAAGGCCTGTCGGCCACCCGTTCGCCACTTGCCCCGTCGCCCGGCGTCCGCGCGGGATTTAGCGTTTTCCCAAGCGTGCGGGACGTGGCGACGACCGCGTCGAGAGGGGATGGCGAATGTCTGCGTCCGAGCTGACCCAGCTTGCAGAGGCGGAGGAGCGGCGGAGGAAGCGCGCCCCGTGGGGCGTGATAGCTCTTCTTCTGCTGACCGGTCTCGCCCTCATCCGGAACGGTTCGGGGGAGTTCGACGTCGGTCCGCCGCAGCCTGCTTCGGCGGCGGCCCCGGACAGCCGGACCGGCCTGGGCACCTTCACCGCGGGTCCGGCGCCGCTCGCGTTCTCCGCCGTCGACCGGGTCCGTATTCCCGCGATCCAGGTGGACGCCCCGGTCACGCCCGTCGGCCTGGACGCGGACGGCTGGGTCGGTGCGCCGCCGCCGGAGGACCCCAACCTGGCGGGCTGGTTCACGGGTGCGGTCTCCCCCGGGGAGAACGGCACCGCCGTCATCGTCGGGCACGTCGACAACAAACAGGGCCCCGCCGTGTTCTACGGACTCGGGGCCCTGAAAAAGGGAAACCGCATCGAAGTCCTGCGCAAGGACGGAAAGACCGCGGTGTTCGAGACGTACGGAGTCGAGGTCGTCTCGAAAGCCGGTTTTCCCGGTGACCAGGTGTACGGCGCGAAGGGCGCACCGGAATTGCGGGTCATCACCTGCGGCGGCGGTTTTTCCAAGCAGAGCGGTTATGACGGAAATGTCGTCGTCTTCGCCCGCCTGGTCGCGGTGAACTGAACCACCGCGGCCGGGCGGCCGATGGCCGTGCTCACACGCGTCTGCGCGGCACGGTGAGGTGATATCCGGAGTCGAGGAGATAGGGCAGCCATTCACGGATCGCGTGGACGGTCTGCGAGCGATCGCCCCCGGCGTCGTGGGAGAGCACCACGACGCCGGGGGCGGCGCCGTTCTCCACCCGGTCGATGATGACGTCGGTACCGGGGGTCTCCCAGTCGGTGGTGTCGACCGTCCAGGCCATCGGTTCCATGCCCATCTCGGCGCCCAGCTGGAACGCGGCCCGGTTCCAGGCGCCGTAGGGCGCGCGGAACCACTGCGGACGCTCGCCGTAGGTGTCCTCGATGATGTCGCTCGTGCGCTCCATCTCGGAGCGGATCTCCTTGCGCCTGAGCGTCGTCAGCAGCGGGTGCGTCCAGGTGTGGTTGCCGACGACATGGCCTTCCTCGGCCATCCGGGCGACCAGTTCCTTGTACTGGACGACGCACTCGCCGCACACGAAGAACATCGCCCGCACGTCGTACTTGGCGAGGGTGTCCAGGATGTGCGGGGTGTAGTCCGGGTTGGGGCCGTCGTCGAAGGTCAGCATCATGTGCCGGCCGCGCCCGGAGATCCGCAGGATGGGCTCCTTACGGGTCTTCAGTTTGCGCGGCGCGGCGCGTGGCGGTCCGTCACCGGTGAGCGGCTGGAGCCGGAAGGCGGACGACTTGAGCGCCTGACGGGCCTGCGGGCCGGCGACGGGAGCGGCGGCGGTCCCGGCGCTCTCCCCGGCGCCGCTCGCCAGGAAGGCTCCGGCAGTACCCGCGGCCCCCAGCGCGGCGGCGCCGCCGAGGAGCATCCGCCGCCGCGTGAAGAGCTGATCATTCTGCATGACTCATCAGTCGCCCCGCCGGACTCCGGCGCACCGCAACGGCACCGGTGCGGCGGCAGGAATACACCCGGACGGCGGACCGCGGGGCGGTGACGGTCCGCCGCACGCGCTTCTGGCAAGCAGTCGCTTCGCAGCAACTGCCGGGAGAGACAAGGGGGTCGGGCTGGTCGTCCTCGACACGACGGCCTTCGTGGTGGGCGGGCCGCTGATCGCGCGCGACCGGGGCTGACCGTCGCCGGGCCGACCTGGCCGCTGTCCGCGTCCAGCGTGTGCTTCGCCGCGCCGCCGGTGCGCGCCGGGGCTCTGGGCTCGATGGCGCCCGTACGGAGGAACCGCCGGCTGGGGATTGCCGCGCCGGCGGTCGTGCCGCCGGGGTTCCTGGCCTGGTTCGCCGACCGGCTCGGGGACCGGAGCGTGTCCGCTGCCGCGGTTGTCGTCGACTGCCTGGTGCTGCCCGGTCTCTGCGCCACGGTGGCCGGGGCCTGCGGTGCGGCAGCGGTCGGGCCCCCTGCTCAGCCGTCCGGGCGTGGTCTGCCACCTCACGGGCGTGCGGCTGCCGCTGCGCGGCTCGCGGAGCGGGGCACGACGAGCGTGGCGCTCAGCGGGAGCGAACAGAACCGGGCGCTCCTCGGGGGGAGGGGCCGGCGACTGCTTCGCACTCGCTACCGCGCCCTGTCCGACCGCCGTGGCGACCGCGCTGTTCGCCCTGCCCCGGCGCGCCGCCCGGACGACCGTCCCGGGCCCGGGCGTCAGCGGCGGCGTACCAGCGGGAACGGCAGGGTGTCCCGGATCGTGAGGCCGGTGAGGAACATCACCAGCCGGTCCACGCCGAGGCCGAGTCCGCCGGTCGGGGGCATCGCGTACTCCAGGGCCTGCAGGAAGTCCTCGTCCAGCTCCATGGCCTCCGGGTCGCCGCCGGCGGCCAGCAGCGACTGCCCGGTGAGCCGTCGGCGTTGCTCGACGGGGTCGGTCAACTCCGAGTAGGCGGTGCCGAGTTCGATGCCGAAGGCGACCAGGTCCCAGCGCTCGGCGAGACGCGGGTCGGTGCGGTGCTGCCGGGTCAGCGGGGAGACGTCCGTCGGGAAGTCCTTGTAGAAGGTGGGCAGTTGAGTGCGTTCCTCGACGAGCCGCTCGTACATCTCCAGGACGATGTCCCCTGGCCCGTCGTCGGCGGTGTACGGAATCGCGGCCCGGTCGCACAGCCGGTGCAGCCGCAGCAGTTCGCAACCGGGGCCGATCTCCTCCCCCAGCGCCTCGGAGAGCGCGCCGTGGACCGTCTTGACCGGCCATGGCCCGGAGATGTCGTACTCCTGCCCGTCCTTGCGGGCCACCGGGGAGCCGAACGCGGCGGTCGCCGCGCCCTGGATCAGCTCGCGGGTGAGGTCGAGCATGACGTTGTAGTCGGCGTAGGCCTGGTAGGCCTCCAGCATCGTGAACTCGGGGTTGTGCTTGTAGGAGACGCCCTCGTTGCGGAAGGTGCGGCCCAGTTCGAAGACCTTCTCCAGGCCGCCGACGCACAGCCGCTTCAGATACAGCTCGGGGGCGATGCGCAGGTACAGGTCCAGGTCGTAGGCGTTGATGTGGGTGGTGAAGGGGCGCGCGTTGGCGCCGCCGTGGATCTGCTGGAGCATCGGGGTCTCGACCTCCACGTAGCCCCGGTCCAACAGGCCCTGTCGCAGGGCCTGTACGGCGGCGGAGCGGGCCCGGATCACGGTGCGGGCGGCGGGGCTGGTCGCGAGGTCGAGGTAGCGGCGGCGGACCCGGGCCTCGGGGTCGGTGAGGCCGCGGCGCTTGTCGGGCAGCGGGCGCAGGCACTTGCCGGTGAGCTGCCAGGAGGTGACGAAGACAGTGGGTTCGCCCTTGTCGCTGAGGCCGGCCCGGCCGATGGCGGTGATGTGGTCGCCGATGTCGGTGCCGGCGGTGAAACGGTCGAGGGCGGTGCCGGAGGCGCTGCGGGTGAGGGCGATCTGGTGGTCGCCGGACCAGTCCCGCAGCACGGCGAACACGATGCCGCCGAAGTCCCGGACCAGCATGATCCGTCCGGCCACGGTGACGTCCTCGCCGGGGGGCACGTCGGCGAGGGCATGGGTGGGGGCGGGGACGCCGACCGGATAGGGGTCGGTGCCGGTGGCGCGCAGCCGGTCGAGCTTGTGGTGCCGGACGCGGACCTGGTCGGGCAGGCCCGCGTCCGGGGCGGCGGACCCGGCCTGGTCCCCTCCGCCGAGGCCGAGCGCCGTCAGGGGCGGCAGCCCGTACGTGGTCGCGGGCCGCTGCCCCGTCTTCGGGTGCCCCTTTCCCCAGAGTTTGCGCAACGACGGTACGGAGACGAAGCCTTCGGCGATGCCGGAGGCGAGGCTGATGCGGGCGAGGGAGGCGGTCTCGCCGTAGCAGATGAACCGCGGATACCACTCGGGGTGGTACTTGGCGTTGGAGCGGTACAGGGCCTCCAGTTGCCACCAGCGGGAGAAGAACAGCAGCAGGCGGCGCCAGAGCCGCAGGACCGGTCCGGCACCGATGCGGGCGCCCTCCTCGAAGACGGAGCGGAAGACGGCGAAGTTCAGCGAGATCCGGCGCACGCCCAGCTTGGGGGCGGCGGCGCACAGTTCGGCGACCATGAACTCCATGACTCCGTTGGGCGCGGCGCGGTCACGGCGCATGAGGTCCAGGGACATGCCGTCGCGGCCCCAGGGGACGAAGGAGAGCAGGGCGAGGAGCCGGCCGTCGTCACCGAGGGCCTCCACCAGCAGGCAGTCGCCGTCGGCGGGGTCGCCGAGCCGGTCCAGGGCCATGGAGAAGCCGCGCTCGGTCTCGGTGTCGCGCCAGGCGTCGGCCTTGTCGACGATCTCCTCCATCTCCCGTTCGGAGAGGGTGGCGTGGCGGCGGATGCGGCAGGTGGCGCCGGTGCGGCGGACCCGGTGCACGGCCTGCCGGGTCACCCGCATGTCGCGGCCGTTCAGATCAAGGGCGGCCACGTGCACGATCGCCTCGTCGCCGAGCTGGAGGGCGCCGAGTCCGGCGCGGGCGTAGGCACGGGCGCCGTCCTCGGAGGCGCCCATCACGGCGGGCGCCCAGGCGTAGCGGCGGGCCACGTCCAGCCAGGCGGCGATGGCGTGCGGCCAGGCCTCGGGGTCGCCGACGGGGTCGCCGCTGGCGAGGCAGACGCCGACCTCGACGCGGTAGGTGACGGCGGCCTTGCCGCTGGGCGAGAAGACGACGGCCTTGTCGCGGCGGGTGGCGAAGTAGCCGAGGGAGTCCCGGTCGCCATAGGCCCTGAGCAGCGCCCGGATGCGGGCCTCCTCGTCGTCGTGCAGGGCGGCTTCCAGGCGCTGGGAGCGGAACAGTGTGGCGGCGGCGTTGAGCAGGGCGAGGGCGCCGAGCAGGCCGAGTACGAAGGTGACCTTGCGGGGTGGGTGGCCGGCGAAGGAGCTGTTCGGGACCAGTCCGCCGCACACCCGGTCGGCGGCCCACGCCAGGTGCTGGCTCGCCGGCAGGGAGCCGGGGAACAGCAGGACCAGGCCCCAGCCGAGCAGGATCGCCAGGGCTAGTCCGGCCAGCAGCACGCCGAGGGCCCGCCACAGGGCGGCGCGGCGGGACGCGGCGTAGAACTCCCCGCGGGCCACGACGAGCAGGAGCAGCAGCAGGGCGCACAGCACCAGGGAGGGCAGTGATTCGGCGTACATGCCGAGGGCGAGGCCGAACGCGTCGGTGAGGACGAGCAGGCCGAGATAGACGACGACCAGCCACCAGGCGACCTTCTTGCGGGCGGCGGTGGCGCCGGCCAGCAGGAACAGGAAGACGGCGTACGCGAGGTTGGCGCTGATGGGCACCAGCAGCAGGTCGACGGCGTGGGCGACCGGGCGGAGCAGGCGGCGCAGCGGTTCGATGAGCGCGAGTACGGCGCACAGCAGGCCGAGCGCGGCGAAGAGCGTACCGAAGGCCTCGGGCACCCAGCCCAGGCGCCCGCCGGCGGGCGGGCGTATCGGGGCCGTGGGGTCCCTCCGTGCGAGGGGCTCCGCGCTGGCGGTCATGGTTCCGACTGTAGGAAGCGGGCGCGCGGCTCGCCCGTCGAGACGGCCCGGACCGGCCGACAGCGCGCTCCGACACCGCGGGTCGGCCGCCAGGGCGGCCGGTCCGCCCCCACGGGGCCCCGCCGCCGCACACCGACGCAATGACGCCGGGCCGGCGCCGCGGGTGCTACGACACCCGCACGACGCGTCGAGTGGACCCGGGCAGCACCCGCAGCGATCAGACACCGCGCACGGCCCGACGGCGCCGAGGCCGACCCCGCAGAACCACGACACCCCGACACCGCACAACACCGCACAACACCGCGCCACACAGCCACGACACGGCACACAGCGCATCGAGGACGATCGGGCCGGCGCCCGCAGGGACCGGACGCCGCGCACGGTGGGAGCGCGTCGGTGCGTCGAGGCGCGGCGCGGGGCGGTGTCGCAGGTCCCGCAGGAGGGCGACCGGGCGCGTCGTCAGGGCGCCCCCGCGCCATGCGGCCGACGTTCCGGGGCAGGCCGGTGTGCCGGGGCCCGTAGCGCGAGGCCGCCGGCCGGGCCGTCGAGGCGTCACCCGCCCCCGTGTCACACCGGTCGCAGGGCCGGAGAGCGGGCTGCCGGGTGGCCGCCTCCCTGTGCGCAACAGCCCAGGGGCCTTGTTGGAATCGGCCGTTCCGGTAGCCTCGCGTCGTGACGGAACAGCACGAGCAGCGCACGCCCTGGCACCGGTTCGAGCGGGGCACGGACGGCCCGAAGGTCATCGTGGTGGGGGTGGACGGCTCCGAATCCTCGCTGCGTGCCGCGGCGTACGCGGGCGGACTCGCCCGGCGACAGCACGCGCTGCTGGCCGTGGTGTACGTGCAGCCGGTGCTCGCGGCCGGAGCGGCGCTCGGGGCGCCGGTGGCGGAGACGACCGACGAGATCGCCGAGGACCTGATCCAGCAGATCCGCGAGGCGGCCGAGCGGGTCAAGGGGATATTCGAGGTGCGCTGGGAGTTCCACACCTTCCGCGGCGACCCCTACAACGGGCTGGTGAAGGCGGCCGACGAGCTGAAGGCGGACGCGGTGGTCGTGGGCGCCTCGGAGCAGGCCGGACACCGGATCATCGGCTCGGTGGCGGTGCGACTGGTGAAGGCGGGGCGCTGGCCGGTGACGGTCGTCCCGTAGGGCGCCACAGCAGCAGCGGGGTCGCCAGCAGCAGTGTCCCGGCCACGGCGATCGCGGTGCGCGGGCCGGTGAGGGCGGCCAGCAGTCCCCACAGGGCGGTCAGGGCGGCCGTGGTGGCCTTGCCGGTGACGGACCAGGCGGACAGAGTGCGGGCGACCCGGTCGTCCGGGGTGCACTCCAGGCGGCGCGTGGCGTACACGGGGCTGTAGACGGCCGAGCAGGTGATCACCCCGACCTCCAGGACCATCACCAGCAGCAGGCCGGGCAGCCCGGGCCGGACGAAGGCCAGCCCGAGGGGCCAGACGGCGCGCAGGGCGCTGGAGGTGCGCAGCACCCGGTGCTGTCCGTAGCGGGCGACGAGGGGGCGGGCCAGCCGGGAGCCGACGAGGCCGCCGAGGCAGGGCACGGCGAAGGCGAGGCCGTACTGCCAGGGGGCGAAGCCGAGCGGGCCGAGCATGAGGACGGCCAGCGGCGGCATGGCGACCATGATCAGGGCGTTGGCCGCGAGGTTGTTGAAGAACAGCGGCCGCAGGGCCGGACTGGTGAGGATGTGCCGCCAGCCCTCCAGCAGGTCGGCGGCCCGCAGGCGTCCGGTCCCGGTGCGCTCGGGGCGGGGCTCGCCACCTGCGACGGCGCGGATGCCCAGGGCCGACAGCAGAAAGCTGACCGCGTTGGCCGCGACCGTCGCGACCGGGCCGAACAGACCGATCGCGGCGCCGCCGAGGGGTGGTCCGAGGACCAGCGCCGTCCAGTTCGTGGCCTCGAACCGGGTGTTGGCGGTGAGCAGCCGGTCTGCCGGTACCAGACCTTTGAGGAAGGCGCCGGAGGCCGCGCTGAAGGTGATGTCGGCCGCCGCGACGATCACGGACACCATCAGGAGCTGGCCGAGGCCGAGGCCGCCGAGCGCGTAGGCGGCGGGGACGGTCAGCAGCGCGGCGCACCTGATCAGGTCCATCGCCAGCATCACCGGCCGCTTGCGCCGGAACTCCACCCACGGCCCGAGCGGCACCGCCGCCACGGCGCCCACGGCGGGTCCGACCGCGGCGAGCAGCGCCACCTGGGCCGGCCCGGCATGCAGCGCGATGACCGCGATCACCGAGAACGCGTCGAAGGCGAGACAGGTGCCGACCGCACTCACCGAGTACGCGGCCCACAACCATCCGAACTGTCGTCCCATGCACAACCTCCCGTTGCCCCGGGACATGAAAACCAGCAGGTCGGGCCCGGAGCAAACAACCAGAAGGCGAGGAGGTACAACCGATGGTTGTACGAGTAGGGTGAGCGGCGTGGACCTCAAGGCCGTGCGCACCTTCGTGACCGTGGTGGACACCGGGCAGTTCCAGGAGGCCTCGGCCGTCCTCGGCATCACCCAGCAGGCGGTGTCCAAGCGGATCGCGGCCCTGGAGAAGGACCTCGGGGTGCGGGTGTTCACGCGGACCGCGCGCGGGGCGGAGCCGACCATCGACGGGCAGGCGTTCCTGCCGCACGCCCGGGAGCTGCTGCTGGCCGAGGAGCGCGCCCTGGCCTCGGTACGGCCGGGACGGCGGGCGCTGCGCGTCGACGTGATCGGGGCCAGGCTGGCCCCGGCGGCCCTGCTGCGCGATTTCCACGAGGCACATCCCGGCACGGCTCTCGACGCCGTGACGCTCTTCGACGCGGGCACGGCCGTGGCCGCCGTGCGCGCGGGCACGATCGACGCGACCATCCGCGCGGTCACCACGCGGCTTCCCGAGGGGCTGCGGTCCGTCCGGGTGCTGGACGAGCCGGTGCAGCTGCTCACCGGAGTGCGGCACCCGCTCGCCGGGGCCCGCTCGGTGACGCCGGCGCAGCTGGCCGGGCACCGGATCTGGATGCCGGGCCTGGTGGACGGCACCGAGTGGGCCGCGTACTACACGACCCTCGCCGCCGAGTTCGGGCTGACCATCGACCCGGTCGTCCCCGGCTTCGACGGGGAGCCACTGCTGGACGCGGTCGCCGGCTCCGCCTCGCTCACCACCTTGGTCTGCGAGCAGATCCGGCTGTCCCGGCCCGTCGGCCACGAGCTGCGGCGCATCCCGCTCATCGACCCGACGCCGGTGTACCCGCACTCCCTGGTCTGGAGCGCGGCCAACACACACCCCGGGCTCGCCGCCCTGCGCGCCCATCTCGCCGCCCGGCGGCCGGCCCGGCCCGCCTCCCGCACCTGGACACCGGCCTGGGCCGTGCGTGGCGTCTTCCGCGCAGGGCACCCCTGAGACATCATGATCCGCCGTCAGCCGTTGCCGTCGGCGAAGAGGTGAGGCACATGGCCAGGCTCCGCGCGGGTGAGGGGATTCTCCGCCGCAAACCCATCGAGCACATCGACGAGACCGAAGTCGGCGAGGGCGCCCGACTGGACCGTTCGCTCGGGCTGTGGCAGCTCACCGCGATCGGGGTGGGCGGCATCATCGGCGCCGGCATCTTCACGCTGGCCGGCACGGTGGCCAACGGGACGGCCGGGCCCGCGGTGCTGGTGTCGTTCCTGATCGCCGGTGCGGCGAGCGCCTGTGCGGCGCTGTCGTACGCCGAGTTCGCCGGGCTGATCCCGAAGGCGGGGTCTGCGTACACCTACGGCTACGCGGTGCTCGGCGAGTTCGCCGGCTGGTTCATCGGCTGGGACCTGCTGCTGGAGTACACCGCGATCGTGGCGGTGGTGGCGATCGGCATCTCGGGCTACTTCGGCTTCCTGGTGGAGGAGATGGGCGCGAAGGTGCCGCACTGGATGCTGGGCGCGCCGGGCACCGGGGCGGGGCACCGAGTCGACCTCTTCGCGGTCGTGCTGTGTCTGCTGATCGCCTGGCTGCTGAACCTGGGCATCCGCAGCGCGGCCCGCTTCGAGACCTTCGTGGTGGCGCTGAAGGTGCTGGTGGTGCTGCTGGTGATCGCCGTGGGCGTCTTCCACATCACCACGGCCAACTACCACCCGTTCTTCCCGTACGGCGTCGGCGGGGCGTTCACCGGTGCGGCGACCGTGTTCTTCGCGGTGTTCGGCTACGACGCCATGTCGACGGCGGCCGAGGAGTCCCGGGACGCACAGCGGCACATGCCGAAGGCCATCATCTACTCGCTGGTGATCTCGATGGTGCTGTACGTGGCGGCCTGCCTGGTGCTGACCGGCATGCAGAACTACCAGCACATCAACAAGGAGAGCGGGTTCTCCACCGCGTTCAAGTCGGTGGGCCTGAGCGGGCTCGCGGACGTGATCGCGGTGGGCGCGATCATCGGCATCCTCACCGTGATGTTCACGTTCATGCTGGGCGTGACCCGGGTGTGGTTCTCGATGTCCCGGGACGGGCTGCTGCCCCGGTGGTTCGCGAAGACCCATCCGACGCGGCACGTGCCGACCCGGGTCACCTGGATCGTCGGTGCGGCGTCGGCCGTGATCGCCGGGTTCATCCCGATCGCCGAGGCGGCCGAGCTGACCAACATCGGCATCCTGCTGGCGTTCGTGGTGGTGTGCACGGCCGTGATCGTGCTGCGCTACCGGCAGCCGGAGCTGCCGCGCACCTTCCGTACGCCGGCGATGCCCGTGGTGCCCGCCCTGGGTGTGGTGTTCTCGGTCTGGCTGATCACGTTCCTGCAGTGGCAGACCTGGGTGCGGTTCGCGGTGTGGTTCGTGATCGGCTGCGTGATCTACTTCGGCTACTCCTACCGGCGTTCGGCCCTGGCCGAGCGGCGGCCCGCCGCATGAGCAGCGGCTGATCACTCCCCCATGACCAGGCCGTCCTTGGCGGCCCCGCGGCTGAGCACCACCTTCCGGATGCGGTCGCGCACGCCGGCCGGCTCGGTGCCGTCGGCGACGGCCCGGTTGAGGTTCAGCACCCGGCCGGTGCCGACGTCGTACAGCTGCGGGATGAACTCGGCCTTGGTGACCCGCCAGCGGGCGCCCTCTCCGGCGGGCGGGGCGAAGGTGAACCGGCCGATCGTGGACTCGTTGCCGCGCGGGTCCCGGGCGCCCTTGCCGTTGTACATCTCGCCGGCGATCTGATGGCCCATGCCGTAGATCACCCAGGTGCCGTTGACCTTCTCGTACGCCTGTGGGACGTGGGCGTGGGTGCCGAGGATCAGGTCGATGTCCGGGCGGCCGCCGGTGGCGGAGGCGGTGAGCCGGCGGGCGAGGGTGAGCTGCAGCCGGTCCGGCGCGTCCTGCCATTCGGTGCCCCAGTGCACGGAGAGGACGACCACGTCGGCGCCGGCCCGCCGGGCGGCGCGGGCGTCGGCGATCATCCGCCGCTCGTCGATGAGGTTCACGGCCCAGGACCGGCCGGCGGGCAGCGGGATGCCGTTGGTGCCGAAGGTGTACGCCAGGTGTGCGACCTTGGCGGGACCGGCCCTGAGGAGGGTGACCGAGCGGGCCTCGTCCTCGGAGCGGGCCGTGCCGGCGTGCCGGAGGCCGGCCTCGTCCATGGCGTCCAGGGTGCGGCGGATACCGTCGGCGCCGTCGTCCAGGGAGTGGTTGGAGGCGGTGGAGCAGCCGTCGTAGCCGGTCGCGGCGAGGCCCTGGGCGATCTGCGGCGGGGTTCTGAAGGCGGGGTAGCCGGAGTACTCGCCCTCGGCGCCGTAGACGGTCTCCATGTGGCACAGCGCCAGATCGGCCCGGGAGACGACCGGTTCGACGCCGGAGAGCATGGGCCGGAAGTCGAAGCCGTCGTCGCCGGAGTCGTGGGCCGCCCGGTCGAGGACGGACGTGTGCGGCAGGACGTCACCGGAGGCGACGAGGGTGAAGCCGGCGGCGGCCCCGGACGGGCCCGCACTGCCGGCCTCCTGTCGGTCATGGTTCTGGCAGGCAGCCGCGACCGTCAGGACGGCGGTGATCGCCAGGGCCACCTGTTGTCTGCGTCCGAACATCCGCTCACCCCTGGAATGTCGTATTTACCGACAATGCAGTGTCGGGCATATGGGTACGAATCTGACTCGCCGAATAAACGACCCGAGCGCTGTCATTAGCCCGTTCGGTGCTGCACCGGACCGCTCGTCCGACCGTTCGCCGACGCGATCGCACGCCGCGGACTTCGACTCCGTGCGGCCACGCCGAGTGGGCCGCCGCGATGCTCGATGTCCGCCGGGCTGTGAAGACACTCACGCCGCAACACCGTGACGTGCTGGCACTTGTGTACTTCCTCGGGGCCAGTGTGGCGGAAGCGGCGCAGACCCTGGGCGTTCCACCCGGTACCGTGAAGTCCCGCGCGTATGACGCGCTGCGCGCGCTGCGCCGGGTCCTTCCGGGGTATGCGGCCGACCTGCACTGAAACCGGCAACAGAGCAAAGCTCTCGTAAAGCGCCTTGCTGTGGCCCCCGTTCGGGCAATGGGCTGTCCTCATCCGCGTTCCGGGCGGCGGTCTGCGACCCGACCGGGCTCGGGCGACGCGCACGCACCGGAGGAAGGGCAGAAAGGGATGCTGCACAGAGGGCACGAGAGCACGGACGGCACCGACGGCGGTGAACTGGCCGTCCCCATGGCCTGGTTGTACGCCGAGTACATCGCCGACGAGCTGCTGCGCACCGGCGATCTGATGCCGCCGACGTCCTTCGAGTTCCGGGCCGGGCGGGACGCGCTGGCGCTCACCGTCTTCCTGTCCGACACCGACGGGGAGCTGTCCGGCATCCGGGTGATCTCCCAGCTGGAGAACTGGCTGTCGCTGACCGCCTACGACCAGCCGTGGCAGGACTGGGTGCGCGAGCGCATGGCCGAGCTGACCGAGCGGGCCCACCGGTCCGGCACCCGGTCGCCCGACCTGGATCTCGCGGCGGACGCCTGGCGGTGGCTGGAGGAGACCGAGCTGCTCGCGCCGGACCTGGACGCGGTGCCGGGCGGCGGAGCGGTGGCCGACGAGGACGACGGACCGAAGGTGTGGACACCGGCCTGGCGGCTCGGGCTGCCCCTCGGGCACCTCGCGATCCATCTGTTCTGATCACCCGTACTCACCACACGGTCCGAGCCACGGCGAAGTTTTCCGCGATCGGACCAATCCGCGGGCCGCGCGGCTCCGAATCCCCTGTCCGGGATTCTGCGAGTGGCTTGAGTGATTCGGCTGTCGGCTGCGTACGGATGGGTGCACGGAGTAACCCCACCCGCACCCATCGGCACGAGGATTCGGCATGAGGTCCCTGGAAAGGCATCGCGACGTCGGCGCGTACGCGCTCGGCGTGCTGGACGAGGCGGAGGCATTCCGCTTCGAGGACCACCTCATGGAGTGCCCTCAGTGCGCGGCACAGGTGACCGAATTCGGTCCGGCCACACGGCAGTTGATGCTGTACCGCCGGGCCACGCCGCGCTTTGTGCACCCCATGACACAGCCCGGTCCCCGGCTGCTCGACCGGTTGCTCGGCGAGGTCGCGCACCGGCAGCGGGCGCGGCGCCGGCGCTTTCTGTACGGCCTGGCCGCCTCCGTGGTGCTCGCGGTCGCCGGTACGGGTGTCGTGGCCTTCGCCGGGCATGGGGAGCCGGCCGCACACGTCACCGCCGCGACCGATCCGAGGACCGGGGTGTGGGCCGAGGTCACGGCCGACGACGGGGACACGGGCAGCCGGCTGCTGCTGCGGGTGAAGGACGGCACCGGCCCCCATGCCTGCCGGCTCGTCGTCGTGGGCCGCGACGGCACCGAGCAGGTCCTCGGCACCTGGATGGAGCCCGGCCACGGCATCAGCACCTTCACCGCGCTCGGGTCGTCCAGCATGCACCCGCAGGAGATCGCCCGCTACGACGTGCGCACCCAGGACGGGCAGCGTCTGGTGTCCGTCGAGGCGCCGCAGTGACACCGGGGCTCATTTCAGCAGCCGGGACAGCCTGCGGTCCGCCAGGGGCTTGCCGCCCGTCTGGCAGGTGGGGCAGTACTGCAGCGACGAGTCGCTGAAGGAGACCTCACGGATGGTGTCGCCGCACACCGGGCACGGCTCGCCGGTGCGGCCGTGGACGCGCAGTCCGCCCTTCTTCTCGGCCTTCAGCCGTCCGGCGGCCACGCCCCGGGAGCGCTCGACCGCCTCGGTGAGCGTGCCGCGCAGCGCCTCGTACAGCCGACGGGTCTCCTCGGGGGTCAGGGACGCGGCGAGCTTGAACGGGGACATCTTCGCGGCGTGCAGGATCTCGTCGCTGTAGGCGTTGCCGACGCCCGCGATCAGGGACTGGTCGCGCAGAGCGCCCTTCAGCTGACGTCTCTCGTCCGCGAGCAGAGCGGCGAAGCGGTCCTCGTCGAAGTCGGCGGCCAGCGGGTCCGGGCCGAGCCGGGCGATCCCCTCGACCTGCCGCGGATCACGGACGACGTACACCGCGAGGCGTTTCTGGGTGCCGGCCTCGGTGAGGTCGAAGCCCTCGCCGGTCTCCAGTGCCACGCGCAGCGCGAGGGGGCCCTTGCCCGGCTTGGGCGGGCCGTCCGGCAGCCGGTCCTTCCACTGCAGCCAGCCGGCCCGGGCCAGGTGGGTCACCAGGTGCAGCCCGGTGTCCGCCGTCAGGTCCAGGAACTTGCCGTGCCGGTGCACGGCCGTCACCTCGGCGCCCTCGATGGCGGTGACCGGGGGGTCGTACGTCTTCAGCACGCTGACGGCGACCGGCAGCACCCGCGCCACCCGGCGGCCGACCAGGTGCTCGGTGAGGAAGTCCTTGAGCGCTTCCACCTCGGGAAGTTCCGGCATACGTCCAGAGTGCCATCCGGTACGGACAACGCCCTTCAGGCAGTGCGCCGGAACTCGCACCACACCGCCTTGCCGCCGCCGCGTGCCTCCACGCCCCACGCGTCGGCGAGGGTCTCCACGAGGAGCAGGCCCCGGCCGGAGACGCCGTCCTCGCCCGCCTCGCGGCGGCGCGGCAGGGCGCTGGAGGAGTCCTCGACCTCGATCCGCAGCCTGCGCACCCCGTCGCCGAGGGCCCGCAGCGTCACGATCGCGGAGCCCTCGGTGTGCATCAGCGCGTTGGTGATCAGTTCGTCGGCGACCAGCTCGATCTCGTCGGCGCGGTCACGGTGGCCCCAGGAGCGGACCGCGGCCCGGATCAGGTGCCGGGCCTGGGTGAGCGCCTCGGGATCGCCGGGGGCCACATGCTGCTGGAGCCGGCCGCCCGCCCGCGGGGCCTCCGGGACGCGCCGGCGCAGCAGGAGCAGCGCCACGTCGTCGTCGCCGCCCCGCTCCTCGGCCAGCTGGATCAGCCGGTCGGCGAGCGCCCCCACGTCCTCGGGGCCGTCCGCGACGAGTGCCGTCAGGCGGCGCATGCCGTCGTCGAGGTCGGCGCCGGGCTGTTCGACGAGCCCGTCGGTGCACAGCAGCAGGGTGTGGCCGGGGTCGAGTTCGAGGGTGGAGACCGGGTACTCGAGGCGGCCGAACTCGGCGGACAGGCCCAGTGGCAGCCCGCCTTCGACCGGGACCCGGCGGCAGGTGCCGTCGCCCTGCCGGATCAGCGGGTCGATGTGCCCGGCGCGGACCGCCTGGACGACACCGGTGGACAGGTCGGCCTCGGCGTACAGACAGGTGGCGAAGCGGTCGGTGTCGAGTTCGTGCAGGAAGACCGAGGCGCGGGCCATCACGGTGGCCGGCGGGTGTCCCTCGGCGGCGTAGGCGCGCAGCACGATCCGCAGCTGGCCCATGACGGCCGCCGCGTGCGTGTCGTGGCCCTGGACGTCGCCGATGACCGCGCCGACCCGGCCGCCGGGCAGCGGGATCAGGTCGTACCAGTCGCCGCCGATGTCCCGGCCGAGGGTGCCCCCGGCGGTGGCGGCGCGATAGCGGACGGCTGTGTCGGCGCCGCGGACGCTGGGGATGGTGCGGGGCAGCATGGCCTGCTGGAGGCTCTGGGCGACGTCCTTCTCCTGCTCGTAGAGCATGGCCCGCTGCAGGCTCTGCGCGATGCTGGAGCCGAGCGCGAGCAGCACGGCGCGTTCCTCGGTGGAGAAGCCGCGCCGGTCGTTGTAGAGCAGCCCCATCGCGCCGATCGGGCGGGCCTGGGCGATCAGCGGCAGATAGGCGGCCGAGGTGATGTGCAGGCCGGTGAGGTGCGGCCACAGGATCGGGTAGCCCTGGGCGAACTCCTCCGCGGACTCGATGAACCGCGGCAGGAGCGTGCGGACGACCTCGCTCATCGGGTACGGCTCGTCGATCCGGGTGACCTGCGTGCCGGGGACGGAGGCACCGGCCGGTCCTTCGGCGACGAGCCGGATGCGCCCGGCCTCCACCAGTCCCATCACCAGACTGGCCGCGCCGAGGTGGCGGATGCCGTGGGTGTTCTTGAGGGCGTCGATGACGTCGTGGACGCTGCGGGCGTGGGCGAGGGCGGCGGAGACGGTCTGGACGACGTTCGTCTGCTGGCGGAACGCCTCGTCCTGGGCGGCCCGCAGACTGCGTTCCGCGCTCTCGGCGAGTTCCTCGGTGGCGTCGCGGACGATGCCGACGACCCGGCGCGGGCGGCCGGTGTGGTCGCGGCGGATGTAGCCCTGGGTGTGGGTCCAGCGCGGGGTGCCGTCACGGCGGCGGATGCGGAAGTAGGCGCCGTAGTTCTCGCTGCGGTCCTTGATGGCCCGCGCCACCGCCGCGTCCAGCCGGGCCGCCTCGGGCGGCGGAACCCGGACGGCCAGCGACTCGGGGCGCCCGTCGTACTCCTCGGGCAGCAGGTCGAACACCTCGTACGCCTGGGCGTCCATGTGGAACAGACCCGTGTCCAGGTCCCAGTCGAAGGTGCCCATGCGGTTGAGCGCCAGGATCGGGTCCGGGTGGGCGGGCCACTCCGCCGGCAGTGACACGGCACTCGCTCCCCGCTCTGCCATGGGGCCACCTTGCCAGGATTCGTGCGATTCTTCGACCTGATCGTCCGATGAGTTCCGGGGAGCGCGCCCGGTGCTGCCGGGGAGAGGGCTAGCCGCGGCCGACCGGAGGAGGGGAGGCACGGGGCGGACCGCCTCGCCCGTCCGGACGGGCGGGTATCCGCACCGTACGCTCCGCATCACTATGGGTGACTTCTCCCCATTGTGCGCATCGCACGCGTCTGGCTGGCAACTCGGGGAAGGTCATGATGAGGACGACACCGGCGGTGTAGCCGCGACGAAGGGTGCGCACGGTCGTGAACTGGTTCACCGCTGACGACTACTGGCTGAGCCGGCTGGTCTTCCAGCGGGCCCTGGCCGCCGTGTACCTGGTCGCGTTCCTGACGGCGGCCCTGCAGTTCCGTGCCCTGCTGGGCGAACGCGGCATGCTGCCGATCCCCCGCTTCGTGGCCCGCATCCCCTTCCGACGGGCCCCGAGCCTGTTCCATCTGCACTACTCCGACCGCTTCTTCGCGGGCTGCGCCTGGACCGGCGCCGCGGTGTCGGCGGCCCTGCTCGCCGGCGCGGACTCGCTGCTGCCGCTCTGGGCCGCGATCCTGCTGTGGCTGGTGCCGTGGGCGCTGTACCTGTCGGTCGTCAACGTGGGCCAGACCTGGTACGCGTTCGGCTGGGAGTCACTGCTGCTGGAGACGGGCTTCCTGGCCGCGTTCCTCGGCAACGACGAGGTGGCGCCGCCGATCGTGGTGCTGTTCCTGCTGCGCTGGATCCTGTTCCGGGTGGAGTTCGGCGCCGGGCTGATCAAGATGCGGGGCGACGCGTGCTGGCGGCAGCTGACCTGCCTGTACTACCACCACGAGACACAGCCCATGCCGGGCCCGCTGAGCTGGTTCTTCCACCATCTGCCGAGGCCGCTGCACCGGGCCGAGGTGGCCGCCAACCACGTCACCCAACTGGTCGTACCGGTGCTGCTGTTCACACCGCAGCCGATCGCCTCGGCCGCCGCCGCCCTGATGATCGTCACCCAGCTGTGGCTGGTGCTGTCCGGCAACTTCTCCTGGCTGAACTGGATCACCATCGTGCTGGCCCTGCCCGCGCTCCGGATTCCCGGGTCCGCGCCGTCCGTGCCGTCGGCGCCGCTGTGGTACGAGGTGCTGGTGCTCACGGTCGCCGCGCTGCTGCTCTTCCTGAGCTATCACCCGGTGGTCAACATGATCTCCCGCCGCCAGGTCATGAACCGCTCCTTCGACCCGCTGCACCTGGTGAACACCTACGGCGCGTTCGGCAGTGTCAGCCGGGTCCGCTACGAGGTGGTGGTCGAGGGCACGCTGGACGCCGTACCCCGGGAGGACTCGGACTGGCGGGAGTACGAGTTCCGGGGAAAGCCCGGGGACACCCGGCACTGGCCGCGCCAGTTCGCCCCGTACCATCTGCGCCTGGACTGGCTGATGTGGTTCGCGGCGCTGTCCCCGGGCTATGCGGGCGACTGGTTCGGCGGTCTGGTGGAACGCCTGCTGGAGAACGACCGCGACACCCTGCGCCTGCTGCGCCGCTCCCCCTTCCCGCCGGACACCCCGCCCCGCTACGTCCGGGCCCGCCTCTTCCGCTACCGCTACACCACCTGGCGTGAGCTGCGGGAGTCGGGCGCGTGCTGGGAGCGGACGTATGTGCGCGAGTACCTGCCACCGACGCGGCTGGCGGCGGTGGCCCGGCAGTCATGAGCGTCCGTGTGACCGGGTGCGGTAGCGGCTGCGGAACTCGGCCAGCAGCTCGTCGGTCGCCTCGGCCCCGGCGCTCACGGCGGCGTGCACGTCCCGGAAGTAGTTCTCGTAGCCGGCCGGGGTGTAAAGGCACAGTGCGCGCGCGGGAACCGGGCCGGCATTGCGGAAACCGTGCGGGGTGCCGCGGGTGGCGGCGAGCAGGTGTCCGGGGCCGGCCGTCACCTCGCCGTCGCCGGTGTGGAGCGTCAACTCGCCTTCCAGGACATAGAAGTACTCGTCGTGTCCGTCGTGCAGGTGGGGCCTGGCACCGACGGTGCCGGGGGCGAGGCTGAACTCCTCGAAGGCGAAGTGCCCGCCCGTGTGTTCGCCGGTGAGCCGGAAGAAGTGCGCGACGCCGGCGACGTCTATGAATTCGCCGTCCTCGGGCCGGCGCAGCAGCGGCCGGACGGACGCGGGAGCCTGGTGATCGGTCATGTGGCCATTGTGGCCTCACAGACGGTAGACGGCGGTGGCGGTGCCCTCGAAGAGGGCCTGGCGTTCCGTCTCGCCGAGGCCGGCGGTCAACTCGGCTGCCGTGGCGTGCACTTCGGCGTAGGTGGCCGTCAGGGTGCACACCGGCCAGTCCGAGCCGGACATCAGGCGGCCGGGGCCGAAGGCCTCCAGGGCCGTGTCGGTGTACGGCCGCAGGTCGGCGACGGTCCGGGCGGCGGGGTCGGCCTCCGTGACCAGGCCGGAGAGTTTGGCGACCGTGTTGGGGAGGGCGGCCAGTGCGCGCAGCGCGGACGCCCAGGGTTCGTGTTCCCCCGAGGCGATCGGCGGCTTGCCCAGGTGATCCAGTACGAAGGTCAGCCGGGGCAGGGCTGCGGCGGCCTCGGTGCAGGCCGGGAGCTGGTGGGGCAGGACGACCAGGTCGTACACCAGTCCCGCCGCCGCCACGGCCGCGAGTCCCCGCCGTACGTCCTTCCGCAGCAGCCACCCCGGGTCCGGCTCACCCTGGACCTGGTGCCGGATGCCCTTCAGGAAGGCCCCGCCGGGGAGTTCGCGGAGCCGGGCCAGTTCGTCGGCCACGTCCGTGCGGGTGAGGTCGGTCCAGCCCACGACGCCCGCGATCAGGTCGTGCTCGGCCGCCAGGGCCAGCAACTCCGGGGTCTCCTCCGGGACGGTGACCGTCTGGACGAGGACCGTACGGTCCACCCCGGCCGCGCGGGCCTCCGGTTCGAGGTCCGCGAGGGTGAAGTCGCGCCTGAGCGGGCTGTGTTCGGGGATCCAGTCCTGGTCCCGTACGGAGAGGTCCCAGAGGTGGTGATGGGCGTCGACGGTCACGGCAGCTCCCAGCCGACGGCGCGGGCCTCGGTGTGCAGGGCGGTTCTCATGCGAGGCCCTCCTGTCGGGGCAGCAGTCCGGACTCCCGTAGCTCCTGCCAGAACTCCGGCGGGACCGGGGCGGCGAACTGGTCGGCGCAGTCGTGGACCTCGGCAGCGGAGCGGGGGCCGGGCAGGACGCAGGCGACGGCCGGGTGGGCGGCGGAGAAGGCCAGTGCGGCGGCGCGCAGGGTGGTGCCGTGCCGTTCGGCGACCGCCTTCATGCGCAGGGCGCGGTTCAGCGCCTCCGGTGGCGCCGGGGTGTAGTCGTACGTCGACTCGGGCCTCGGGTCCGCCAGCAGGCCCGAGTTGAAGACACCGCCGAGGACCACCGACACCCCGTGCTCGGCGGCCGTCGGCAGCAGTTCGGTCCCGGCGCTCTGGTCGAGCAGGGTGTGGCGGCCCGCGCACAGGACCACGTCCACGTCGGTGTCGCGGACGAACCGGGTGAGCATCCCGGTCTGGTTCATGCCCGCGCCGATCGCGCCGACGACGCCTTCGGCGCGCAGCTTCTCCAGGGCCGGGTAGCCCTCGCGGAACGCCTGCTCGGCGTGGTCGTCGGGATCGTGCAGGTAGACGACGTCGACCCGGTCCAGGCCGAGGCGGTTCAGGCTCGCCTCCAGGGTGCGGCGGATGCCGTCGGCGGTGAAGTCCCACACGCGGCGGTGGGTGGCGGGTACGGCGAAGCCGTGGGCGAGGTCGTCGCCCGTGCCGTCGGCCGGGCCGAGGCGGCGGCCGACCTTGGTGGAGACGGTGTAGTCGGCGCGGTCGTAGGCCCGCAGGGCCGCGCCGAGCCGGCGTTCGGACAGGCCGAGGCCGTAGTGCGGGGCCGTGTCGAAGTACCGGATGCCGCGCTGCCAGGCGGCGCGTACGGCGTCGTGGGCCTGCTCGTCGTCGAGCGGGGTGTAGAGGTTGCCGAGCGCGGCGGCGCCGAAGCCGAGCGGGGTGACCTCGACGCCGCTGTGGCCGAGCCTCCTCACTGGCCCACCGGCCGGAGCCTGAGGCCCTGCATGCCGCCGTCGACGGCGAGGGCGGTGCCGGTGGTGGCACCGGACAGGGGGCCGGCCAAGTAGGTGATGGCGGCCGCCACTTCGGCGGCGGAGACCAGCCGTCCGATGGGCTGGCGGGCCTGGAGGGCGGCGCGTTCGGCGGCCGGGTCCGGGGCCGCGTCCAGCAGCCGGCCGATCCACGGGGTGTCCACCGTGCCGGGGTTGACGCAGTTGACGCGGATGCCCTCGCGGACGTGGTCGGCGGCCATGGCGAGGGTCAGGGAGTACACGGCGCCCTTGGTGGCGCTGTACAGGGCGCGCCGGGGCAGTCCGGCGGTGGCCGCGATGGAGCAGGTGTTGACGATCGCGGCGTGGTCCGAGCGGCGCAGGTACGGCAGGGCGGCCCGGGCGGTGCGGACCATGCCGAGGACGTTGACGTCGAAGACGCGGAGCCACTCGGCGTCGTCGTTGTCCTCGACGGTGCCCTGGGCGCCGATCCCGGCGTTGTTGACCAGGATGTCCAGGCCGCCGAGGTCCTCGGCGGCGCGCTCGACGGCCGTGCGCACCGAGGTGTCGTCCGTGACGTCGGCGCGGTGGGCGAGGAGCGGCTTGTCGACGCCCGTCGGGTCCCGGTCGAGGACGGCGACCCGGGCGCCGCGGTGGGCGAGGAGGTCGGCGGTGGCCCGGCCGATGCCGGCCGCGCCGCCGGTGACCAGGGCCCTCAGGCCCTCGAAGTCGCTCATGCGGCCTGTCCCTTCCGGGTGTCGGGGTCGGCGGCCCAGCAGGTGCCGCCGGGGAACGTGTACCGCGCGATCGACTCCGGGCGCAGGGCGGCGGAGAAGCCTGGGGCGGTGGGCGCGGTGTAGTGGCCGTCGCGGATGACGACCGGGGTGACGAAGTGCTCGTGGAGGTGGTCGACGTACTCGATGACCCGGTCCTCGGTGGTGCCCGAGACCGCCAGGTAGTCGAACATCGACAGGTGCTGGACGAGTTCGCACAGGCCGACCCCGCCCGCGTGCGGGCAGACGGGGACGCCGAACTTGGCGGCGAGCAGCAGGATGGCGAGGTTCTCGTTGACGCCGGCGACGCGGGCGGCGTCGATCTGGACGATGTCGAGGGCGCCCGCCTGGAGCAGCTGCTTGAAGACGATCCGGTTGTGCGCGTGTTCGCCGGTGGCGACCTTCACCGGGGCCACGGCGCGGCGGATGGTGGCGTGGCCGAGGACGTCGTCGGGGCTGGTGGGCTCCTCGATCCAGTACGGGTCGAACTCGGCGAGGGCTCTGGTCCAGCGGATCGCCTCGTCCACGTTCCAGCGCTGGTTGGCGTCGACGGCGAGCCGGATGTCCGGTCCGACGACCGCGCGGGCGACCCGGCAGCGCCGGATGTCGTCGTCGAGGTCGGCGCCGACCTTCAGCTTGATCTGTGTGAAGCCGTCGGCGACGGCCTGCGCGGCGAGCCGGCCGAGCTTGTCGTCGTCGTAGCCGAGCCAGCCCGGGGAGGTGGTGTACGCGGGGTAGCCGCGCTCCAGGAGCCCTCTGCGGCGCTCTGCCGCTCCTTGCCGCCCCCGCCTCAGCAGACCGAGGGCCTCCTTCGGGGTGAGCGCGTCCGCGATGTACCGGAAGTCGATCTGCCGGACCAGCCACTCGGGTTCGGCGTCGGCGAGCAGCTGCCACAGGGGTTTGCCGGCCCGCCGGGCGGCCAGGTCCCAGACGGCGTTGACGACGGCCCCGACCGCCATGTGCATCACGCCCTTCTCGGGGCCGAGCCAGCGCAGCTGGCTGTCGCCGATCAGGTCCCGGTAGAGGGAGCCGGGGTCGGCACACAGCTCGGCCACGTCGCGGCCGAGCACATGGTCCCGCAGCGCGTCGATCGCGGCGACCTGGACGTCGTTGCCCCGCCCGATGGTGAAGACGAACCCGTGTCCCTCCTGCCCGTCGGCGGCGTCGGTGCGCAGCACGACGTAGGCCGCCGAGTAGTCGGG
Source organism: Streptomyces sp. NPDC007205 (assembly GCF_040634095.1). NCBI lineage: Bacteria > Bacillati > Actinomycetota > Actinomycetes > Kitasatosporales > Streptomycetaceae > Streptomyces > Streptomyces sp. NPDC007205. The sequence goes on along the minus strand of NZ_JBEYEW010000014.1, from coordinate 82,823 downwards.
GTCCGGGTTCATCGCGTCGGAGCCGTCCCGCTCGCGCGAGGTGGGGAAGCGGATGTCGTGGGTGTCGACCGCGGTGACGCGGGCGGGGACCTGGGACACTGAGGTCCTTTCCGTGGGCGGGATGGAGTGGGTCAGTCCTGGGCGCGGCCCGTCGTCACGCGCGCGATCACGAGGGCGACGAGGATGATCCCGCCGTAGATGGCCTGGATCCAGAACGAGGGGACCTGGGCGAGGGTGAGCAGGTTCTGTACGACACCCAGGAGGAGGACGCCGGTCAGCGCGCCGGACATGGTGCCCTTGCCGCCGTCCAGGCTGATGCCGCCGATCACCGCCGCCGCGAACACGGTGAAGATCATGTTCTGGCCCTGGTTGGCGCTGATCGCACCGACGTAGCCGGTCTGCAGCAGGCCGCCGACGGAGGCGAGCACGCCCGCCACGACGTACACGCCGAGCATGACCCGGTCCACGCGGACCCCGGCCGCGCGGGCGGCGTCCGCGTTGCCGCCGATCGCGTACAGGGCGCGGCCGGTGCGGTGGTACTTCAGCACGAATCCGGCGACCGCGAAGGCGACGCCGGCGAGCCACACGGACAGCGGGACGTTCAGGAAGGTGGTGGTGGCCAGGGAGTAGAAGCCGTCGGGCATGCCGAACAGGGTCTTGCCCTTGGTGGCGCCGACCAGCAGGCCGCGCAGGACGATGAGCATCGCGAGCGTGACGATGAACGCGTTGAGCCGGAACTTCACCACGAGGACGCCGTTGAAGGCACCGATCACCGCGCCGGCCACCGGGATCGCGAGCAGGGCGAGCGCGGCCGGGAAGCCGGTGCCCCAGCCGGACTGGCTCGCGGGCAGTACCAGCAGGGCGCCGACGGCCGGTGCGATACCGACGACCGATTCCAGGGACAGGTCGAACTTTCCGGTGATCAGCACCAGGGACTCGGCGAGGACGACCATGGCGAGCGCGGCCGAGGCACCGAGGATCGAGATCAGGTTCCGCTCGGTCAGGAACGAGTCGTTGACCACCGCGCCGAGTACCATGAGCAGCAACAGGGCGGGGAACAGGGCGAGTTCGCGGGCGCGGCGGAGCAGTACGGTCCTGGCCGTGCGGGCGTCCGGGGTCTTCGTCGGCGCGAGCGGCGGGGCGGCCCGGGTGTCAGCCATGGTCAACTCCTTCGATGGAGGCGATCAGCTCGTGGTCGCGCCAGCCGGCCGGGTGCTCGGCGACGACACGGCCGTGGAAGAGGACGAGGACGCGGTCGCAGCGGCGCAGGTCGTCGAGTTCGTCGGAGACGACAAGAACAGCGGTGCCGTCGTCCCGGGCGCTGTCCATGCGGGCGAGCAGTGACTCCTTGGACTTCACGTCGACTCCGGCGGTGGGGTTGATCAGCACCAGTAGGCGCGGATCGGAGGCGAGGGCGCGGGCCATGACCACCTTCTGCGCGTTGCCGCCGGACAGGTCGGACACGGGCTGGTCGGGGCCCTCGGCGTGGATGTCGAGGCGGTCGATCAGCTCGGTGGCGAAGCGGCGCCTTGTGCCGGTGGCGACGAATCCGGCCCGGCCGAGCCGGTCCAGCACGCTCAGCGTGGCGTTGTCGCCGATGCTCATGCCGGACACCAGTCCCTGCTGGTGCCGGTCGCGCGGCACACAGCCGACACCGGCCCGCAGGGCGGCCCGTACGTCACCGAAGGGCAGCCGCTCACCGTCCAGGTGGGCGGTGCCCCCGGTGGGGGTGTGCAGTCCGGCGAAGGACTCGGCCAGCTCGGTCTTGCCGCTGCCGCTGGAGCCGGCGAGTCCGACCACCTCGCCGCGGCGGACGGTGAGTTCGACGTTCTGGTACGCCGGTGAGGTGAGCCCGTGTGCCTCCAGCAGCACGGGAGCGCCTGCGTCGGCTTTCCTGCCGGGTACGGCCTGCCCGGCGACGGACTCCCCGGCCATGGCCTCCACCAGCGCCGCCTTCGGCAGGTCGGCGACGGGGGCGGTGGTGATCCAGCGGGCGTCGCGCAGCACGGTGACCGTCTGGCAGACCTCGTACACCTCCTGGAGGTGGTGGGAGATGAACAGGAAGGTGACGCCGGAGTCCTGCAGGGAGCGCATCCGGGTGAAGAGCCGCTCGATCTCCCGGTTGTCGAGCTGGGCGGTGGGTTCGTCCAGCACGATGAACCGGGCGCCGAAGCTCAAGGCCCGCGCGATCTCGACCATGTGACGGTCCTCGACCCTGAGGTCGGCGGTGCGTGCCTCGGGGTCGACGCGCACGTCCCAGGTGGCGAGGAGTTCGGCGGCCTCGCGGCGCAGGCGGCGCCAGCTGATGATGCCGCGGCCGGTCGGCTGCCGGTTGAGGAACAGGTTCTCGGCGACCGTCAGCTCCGGCACGACCGTGGGTTTCTGGTAGACGCAGGCGACCTTGCGGCGCCAGGCGTCCCGGTCGGCGAGCGGCGGCGCGGGCTCGCCGTCGAAGCGGACGGTGCCCGCGTCCGGGGCCTGGAGCCCGGTGAGCACATGGACCAGGGTGGACTTGCCGGCGCCGTTACGGCCGACCAGGGCGTGTGACTCACCGGGCCGGACGGTGAGCCGGCCTTCGGCGAGCGCGAGGGTGGGGCCGTACCGTTTGACGATGCCCTCGGCTTGGACAAGCGGCGGCGTGGTCATTGGGCGGTGTTGCCCCACAGCTTGGGGTCGTCGACGTTGGCCTTGGTGATCAGGGGCGCGGGCAGCTGGTCCTCCAGGATCCCGCTGGGCAGCCTGACGATCGTGGAGCCGTGGTCGGTCGGGCCGGGCCTGAACGTCTTCCCGGCCATCGCCGCCTTGATGTAGTACAGGCCGTACCGGGCGTAGGCGTCGGCGGGCTGGGAGACCGTGGCGTCGATCAGGCCCTTGCGGATGGCGTCGAACTCCTGCGGGATGCCGTCGTTGGAGACGATGGCGATGTGACCCTTCCGTCCGGCCGGTTTCAGCATGTTCTTGGACTTCAGGGTCTGCAGGGTGGGTGCGAGATAGACGCCGCCGGCCTGCAGGTAGATGCCCTTGATGTCGGGGTTGGCGCCCAGGAGTGTGTCCAGCTTGGCGGCGGCGGTGTCGGACTCCCACTTGGCGGGGACCTCCAGCACCTCCAGCTTCGGGTACTTCTTCCTCACGCAGGAGCGGAAGGCCTGTGAGCGGTCGCGGCCGTTGACCGAGGCGAGGTCGCCCATGATCTGTACGACCTTGCCGCTGCCGACGTGCTGTCCGAGGTAGTCGCAGGCCTTCTCGCCGTAGGCCACGTTGTCGGCGCGCACCACCATGGCGACCTTGCCCTTGTCGGGGGCGACGTCCACGGCGACCACGGGGACACCCTTGCGCTCGGCCTGGTCCAGTCCGGCCTGGACGGCGGCGCTGTCCAGCGGGGCGACGACCAACCCCTTGACACCCTGGTTGAGTTCATTGCCGATGTCGGTGATCTGCTGCGAGGGGTCGCTGTTGGAGTTGACCGTCTTCAGCACCTCGACGCCCTCGGACGCCGCCATCTTGGGCACGTAGTCGTTGTACGACTGCCAGAACGGCGAGGTCAGCAGCGGGAGGATCACACCGACCCGGCCGGTGCCGCCGCTGCCCGCGCTCGCGGTGTCCTTGGTGCTGCCGCAGGCGGCGAGCAGAAGCGAGGCGCCTGCGGCCAGGGCCGTCGCGCCGATGATCCGGGACCTGCTGCGCTTCCTGACAGTGCTGGCGGGCATCTCGCGGCTCCTCGTCGAGGGTGTTCGAGCGGACGCCGCATACTTATCAGACCAATAAGCCGCGTCAACACCCTCGTGCAGGGAAAATCCCGGGGCTTATGGCGTAGTGGTCGGACCACTTGCCTGATTAGACTGCGGCACACCCGGCGGAGGGAGGAGTGGCGTGGACGAGGAAGAAGTGCCGCAGAAGGGCACGGTGACCCAGCGCGCCATCGAAGAGATCACGGCGATGATCGCCCAGGGCCGGCTGGAACCGGGCCAGCGGCTGCCCACCGAGCGGGATCTCGCGGCGCGGCTGGGCATCTCGCGCAGTTCGATGCGGGAGGCGATCCGCGCGCTGACCGTGATGGGCGTCCTGGAGGCCCGGCACGGCTCGGGGATCTACGTCACCGCACTGGAGGCCGGCGATCTGCTGGAGACCTTCGGGGTGGTCGCGGACCTGTCCCGGGGACCGCGACTGGTGGAGCTTCTGGAGGTGCGGCGCATCCTGGAGTCGACGGCGACCGCACTGGCCGCCGCGCGCATCACCGCCGACCAACTGGCCGCCGTCGGAAAGCACTTGGCGGCGATGAACGCCACCGACGACCCCGAGGAGATCCTCGCGCACGACCTCGCCTTCCACCGAGAGATCGCCGCCGCGGCGGGCAACGAGACCATGGCCGCGATCCTGGAGGGCCTGTCCTCGCGCACCTTCCGCGCCCGCGTCTGGCGCGGCTACCAGGAGGAGGGCGCCTTCACCCGCACCCGCCGCGAACACGCCGCCATCCACCGCGCCCTCACCGCCCGCGACCCGGAGGCGGCACGGGCGGCGGCAGCGGCCCATGTGGGCGAGGTGGAAGAGTGGCTACGGGCCCAGCTGGGACCCTGACCCGCCCCATGCAGTTGCTTTGACCGGGACCGTCAGCACTCTCCCTGCCCGGCGGACCCGCGGCCCCCGCGGCGAACCGCCACTCCGTCAGGGCACCGCAAGACTGTGTTCAGGCAGGTGGCTGGACCGCCGGCCACACCGGAGACTTCTGGAGGCTGGTGGCGCGGACTGCCGTTGGCTGCCCTGGACGGCACCACGCTCGGTCCCTCGGTCAGGGTCCCATCGAGGGCAGAGGGGGTTCCGGGCGCCCGCTCTGCTCTTCGGACCAGGCGCGCAGCTCGTTCGCGCCGAGCTCAGGTGCCGTGGTGCAGCCGCCTGGCCCGGTCGGAGGCCCGCGTGTAGAACGCCACATCCCTTCGGACGAGGGCCGGAAGGGGATCCGGCTCGGCGGCCCAGGAACTGTCGGGGACCCTTCTTCACCTCGTCGGCACATCATCGTGGCTGGGCCCGCGCCGGGGAAAGCCCCGAGGCGGGCAGGGACGGCCGCGCCGGGCGCCCTTGCCCGCCCCGGGTTCACGCCCTGCGCAGCCTCAGGGTCCTCAGCTCGAACGGCCGCAGTCGTACGGTGATCTGCCCGCCGTTCCGCACCGGCGGCTCGGCGTCGCCGTCCGGGCGCTCCAGCAGGTCCGTCACCGTGACGTCCGCGATCTCGAAGCCGGCCGTGAGGGTGGCCCGGGCACGGCCGCCGTGGGCCTCGTGGAAGCGGACCACCACGTCACCGCTGCCGTCGTCGGCGAGCTTGACCGCCGTGATCACGACGGCGTCGTTGTCGACGGTGAACAGCGGGGCGACCTCGTGGGCGCCGGTCAGATGCCGTTCGGGCAGATTGACGCGCCAGCCCTCGCGGACCGCGTCGGCGATCGAGGCGCCGGGGACCAGGGCGTGCCGGAAGCGGTGGACGCCCTGGTCGGTCTCGGGGTCGGGGAAGCGCGGGGCACGCAGGAGGGAGACACGGAGCGTGGTCGTCGTACCGCGGTCGCCTCCGGTGCGCACCGTGCGGGTCACGTCGTGGCCGTACGTCGAGTCGTTGACGACCGCCACGCCCCAGCCGGGTTCCTCCAGGTGGACGAAGCGGTGGTTGCACGCCTCGAACTTGGCCGCCTCCCAGGAGGTGTTGGTGTGCGTGGGCCGGAAGACATGCCCGAACTGGGTCTCGGAGGCGTAGCGTTCGGCGTGCAGGTCGAGCGGGAAGGCCAGCTTCAGGAACTTCTCCGTCTCGTGCCAGTCGACCTCCGTGTCCAGCACCAGGCGCCGCTCCCCCGGCGGCAGGGTCAGCACCTGGGTGACGCGGGAGTCGCCGAAGGAGCGGACGATCCGCACCGAGATCTCGTCCTCGCCGGCGCTCACCTCGTCCGCGTCCGTGAGGTCCGTGACCGTGTTCCGGTAGAACTCGTCCACGTCCCAGGCGTCCCACATGTTCGGGAGGTCGGGGTGCAGCTGGAGGAGGTTCGCGGCGGCGCCGGGGGCGATCGTTTCGCGGTCGGCCGCGATGTCGTGGGCGGAGACGACCAGGCCCCGGGCGTCGATCCCGATCCGCAGCAGGCCGTTGTCCAGAACGTGTCCGCCGTCCGGGCGCGGCGCGAGTGTCGTCGCGCCGTCCGTGTGCGGCGTCGCCGCTCCTCCGGCGGGCACGCCGGTGCGGGAGTGCGGGGCCGCGTTGAAGACGAGAGGGGTCGTGCCCCCGCCTGCCAGGGCGCGCTGGGCGGCTTCGGTGATCGCGTTCAGCTCGCCGGCAATCCGCTCGTACGTCGCCCGTGCCTCCCGGTGCACCCAGGCGATCGAGGAGCCGGGCAGGATGTCGTGGAACTGGTGCAGCAGGACCGTCTTCCAGATGCGGTCCAACTCCTCGTAGGGGTAGGGGAACCCGGTGCGTACGGCGGCGGTGGCCGCCCACAGTTCCGCCTCGCGGAGCAGGTGTTCGCTGCGCCGGTTGCCCTGCTTGGTCTTCGCCTGGCTGGTGAGGGTGGCGCGGTGCAGTTCGAGGTACAGCTCGCCGGCCCAGACCGGCGGTTCGGGGTACTCGGCCTCGGCCTTCTCGAAGAAGGCGCGGGGCGTTTCCCAGACCACGGTCGCCGAGCCTTCCAGGTCGCGCAGCCGGGCCGCCTTGGCGACCATCTCGCGGGTCGTGCCGCCGCCTCCGTCACCCCAGCCGGTGGGCGCGAGCGAGTGCCGGGCCCGGCCCTTGTCCCTGAAGTTCCTTGCCGCGTGGGCGATTTCGCCGCCCTTCATGGAGCAGTTGTAGGTGTCGACGGGCGGGAAGTGGGTGAAGATCCGGGTGCCGTCGATGCCCTCCCACCAGAAGGTGTGATGCGGGAACGTGTTCGTACGCGACCAGGAGATCTTCTGCGTCAGCAGCCACTTGGAGCCGGCCGCTCTGATGATCTGCGGCAGGCCCGCGGCGAAGCCGAAGGTGTCGGGCAGCCAGGCCTCCTCGTTGTCGATGCCGAACTCGTCGAGGAAGAACCGCTTGCCGTGCACGAACTGCCGGGCCATCGCCTCCGAACCCGGCATGTTGGTGTCCGACTCCACCCACATCCCGCCGGCCGGCACGAACCGCCCCTCGGAGACGGCCTTCTTCACCCGCGCCCACACCTCGGGCCGGTGTTCCTTCACCCATGCCCACTGCTGCGCCTGGGACATGGCGAAGACGAACTCCGGTTCGTCCTCGATCAGCGCGGTCATGTTGGAGGTCGTACGGGCCACCTTGCGCACCGTCTCGCGCAGCGGCCACAGCCACGCCGAGTCGATGTGCGCGTGCCCGACGGCGCTGATGCGGTGCGCGGACGGTACGGCGGGGGCCGACAGGACACCGGTGAGCCGCTCCCGGGCCCGGTCCGCCGTGCCGTTCACGTCCTGCAGGTCCACGGTGTCGAGGGCCCGCTCGACGGCGCGCAGGATGTCGTACCGGCGCGCGGAGTCCACGGGCAGCTCGGCCATCAGCTCGCCGAGCACCTCCAGGTCCATGACCAGCTGCCACACCGACTCGTCGAACACGGCCAGGTCCATGCGGGTGAGGGTGTACTGCGGCTCGTTGCCGGCCGTCTCCTTGTCGCCGAGCTTCGTGGGCAGGAAGGGGTGGTAGTCGAGGACGACCGGGTTGGAGGCGGCCTCGATGTGCAGGCGCACCTCCTCGCCGCCCTCGGCGGGCGCGCCGACGCGCACCCACTGGTTGCGCGGGTTCAGGCCCTTCACCGGGGTGCCGTCGGGCCGGTAGACCAGGCCCTCGCACTGGAATCCGGGCATGTTCTCGTCGAAGCCCAGGTCGAGCAGGGCCTCGACGGTCCTCCCGGCCCACGCCTCGGGCACGGTCCCGGTCACCCGGAACCAGCTGGTGCCCCAGGGAGCACCCCAGCGGGCGCCGGCCTCGATCGGTTCCGGCTCGGCGGCGAGTCCCTCCGCGACCGGCACGGGCTCGCCGGGCGCGTGCCACACCGCGACCCGCAGCGGCACGGATTCCGGATACACGGCGGGGCGGATGCGTTCGTCGAGGACGCGCCTGAGGCGGGCTTCCACCAGAGTGCGGTCGTCATGCATGCGGGGTGACCTCCAAGGCAGGGGATGGTTACCAGGTGTGGGTCACGGTCACGGGGGCCGACGATGTGTACAGCTCCCCCACGGCACGCAGTTCGAACCGCGCCGCCCGTTCGCCCTGTTCGGGCTGGAGGCCCGTGGCGAACCAGGCCTGCTGGCAGGTGCCGCCGAGGAAGCGACGGGTGCCGTCGGGCAGGAGCCGGTGCAGGGTGTAGTGGCGTACGCCGCCGGGGGACGGATGCCAGGCGAGGCGCAGGTTGCCGCCGGAGGCCGCGGTGATCCGCAGGCCGGAGGGGGCGGCCGGGGTCTGGGCCGCGTCCCGGACGGCGAGTCCGCCCAGCCGCCACCTCACGGGGCCGTCGGTCGCGGTGAGCCGCACACCGATCGCATGGACGGTCCCGGTCAGCCCGGTGAGCGGCACGCTCACGGTCTGCCATCCGTTGGCCGAATTCACAGGCAGATAGGTGTAGGGCGGTGTCACACCTGGTGAGCCCGGCTCGGCGGTCGCCACAGCCAGCTCGACGTTCACAGCACCCGCGTCCGTCCGGGACGTCAGCTCGACAACTGTGTTCACACCGATCGGCAGCCGGGTCGCGTACAGGTCCACCTCCACGGGTTGATCCAGTTCACCGTCCACCAGCACACTGCTCCCGCCCCGCCAGGCATCGGCGAAGTCGAAGGAGACCACCGGCCGCTTCCCCGCCGTGCGCACCACCCACCGCCGTGCGGGCAACCGGTCCTGGAGCCCGAGGTGGTTCCAGGCCGCGTCCGAGGTGACCGACCCCTCCTCGTACCAGCGCAGTCCGTGCCCGGTGTTGAACACGGTGGCGAACGGCAGCGCGGTCACCGTCGAACGGTCGGCGACCGACACCGCCGGCGCCCGCCACGGATCGCCGGCGTCCGGGCGGGACGGGTCCAGCGAACGCCCGGTCCAGAACCGGTCGTCGGCGGCGTGGAAGTCCTCGGGGGCGCGCTGGTCGGCGGGCAGGTGGTTGCGGGTCCACTCCGGCCGGTAGAAGCCGATCGAGGTGACGTGCGGCCGTCCGGCCGGCACGATCGCGTCCCAGTCCACGGAGGTACCGGACCCGTTCGACTCGACGTCGACGCCCGCCCACAACGCGTACCGGCTGCGGCCGAGCCGGCCCGCCTTCGCACCGGAGGCCGCGAGTGTGGCCGCGGTCCACCGGAAGTCCACGAACATGTCGTCGGCGGCCTGGAAGAACGCCTGGTTCTGGCTGTTCAGCGCGCCCTGCCAGCCGACGGTGCCGTTCAAGGTCATCGCGTCGTACCAGGTCACCCGCTGCCCCTCGGCCGCCGCGCGCGCCTTCAGCTCCTTGACGAAGCCGAGCATGGCCTGCCCCAGCGCGGTGTCCCCGCCGCCGGTCTCGGCGTTCAGGAACCAGCCGTCGAAGCCGTAGGCCGCGGCGACCGCGACGAGCTGCGCGGCGAGCGGGTGATGCCCCGCGGCGTCCTTCTGCACGAGGTCCCGGGTCCACTGCAACTGCCCGCCGTACGCCACCGGGGGCAGGAAGACGGTGCCCAGCACCGGGACGCCGTGCCGGTGGGCCGCGTCCACGACCGGCGCGTTGGGCGCGAGGATCAGGCCCTCGCCGGCCGAGCCGCCCCAGAAGACCAGCTCGTCCAGATAGGCCCAGTGGGTGAGGGCGTAGTAGTCGGCGGTGGCCGAACCCTGGGAAGGGTTGCTCGACGTCGGTGCGAACGACACCAGGGCCTGGATGCGGGCCCGGCCCGAGCGGGCGGTGGGGTTCGCCGGGACCGGGGTGAAGCGGGAGGCGAGCGGCACGGACGCGGCGTTGAAGGCGAGGTCGGGGTCGTCGGCCGCGCGCCAGCTCTTCAGACTGCGCCAGGTGATGCCGCTGCCCGGGCTGCCGGAGGGAAGCGAGTCCGGGTACCAGTAGCAGGTGTACGGCGGGGTGGCGGCGGCCTTGGGGCGGGCGGCTGCGAGGGCGGGCACGGGGAGCAGGGCGGCGGCGCCGGCGACGAGGACGGTGCGTCTGGCGGGGTTCACGTGCGGGTGCCTCCGTGTGGGGTGGGGAGTACCTGGTCGGGAGTGACGACTTCGGTGATGCCGCGCGCGGCGAGGTGGTCCTTGTCGGCCGCGCGGGTGTCGAGCACGGTGGTGGGGCGCGCGCCGTCGGCGACGAGCCGGAAGAAGGCGTCGAAGACGGCTCCGCCGGGGGCGCAGCGGGAACGGCGGCCCGGATCGTCGGGGACGACGAGGGCCGTGGTGCGTACGGCGGGGACCTCACGGGTACGGTGCGCCGCGTCGGCCAGCACGCGCGCAAGGTCCTTGGGCCGCCGGTCGTTGGTGAACAGTCCGAGCCCGTATTCGAGCGCGGGGAAATCGGCGAGGCCGCGTGAGACGTCGTGGGAGCACCACCAGGTGACGCCCCACAGGTCGGGGCAGTCGAGGGCGTGGGCGATGGTCGCCTCGGCGAAGGCGGCGGCGTGCTCGGCGGGCACGAGCGGGGCGGGTGCGCCGACCTCCTGCAGCCACACCGGCCGGTGGGGTGTGTCCGCCCAGGCCTTGCTGAGCTCGGCGAGGTAGGCGGCGTGGTGTTCGGCCGGTACGGAGGTACGGCCGTGCCGCTGGGCGGTGCCGTTGAACACCCAGGAGTGCACGGCGGTGACGTCACCGAGGCGGGCGGAGTGGCCGGGGGTGAAGGGCTGGTCGTCCTGGTACCAGGCGGCGTCGTAGGAGGCGTGCAGATGGAGCCGGCCCGGGGCGCCCTCGGCGCAGGCGGCCAGCATCCGAACGAGCCACCGCTCGGCCTCCTCGGCGGTGATGCGGTCGGGGTCGGGGTGGGGTCCCGCGGCGAACTGGTTGACCTCGTTGCCGACGGTCATGCCGAGGAAGCCCGGCCGGTCGGCGAGGGCCGCGGCGAGGGTGCACAGGTAGGCGGCCTGCCCCTCGACCACGTCGGGGTCGGTGAAGAGGTTGCGCCGGTGCCAGGTGCGTGTCCACGCGGGCAGGAAGTCGAAGCTGCTCAAGTGGCCCTGCAGACCGTCCACGTTGACGTCGAGGCCCCGTTCGGCGGCAGCGTCGGCGAGGGCCACGAGCTGCTCGACGGCGCGCGGGCGGATCAGGGTGCGGTTGGGCTGGAAGTAGGGCCACAGCGGGAAGACGCGGATGTGGTCGAGGCCGAGCGCGGCGATCGCGTCGAGGTCGGCGCGCACGGAGTCGAGGTCGAAGTCGAGCCAGTGGTGGAACCACCCGACGCTCGGGGTGTAGTTGACGCCGAAGCGCACGGCAGGAGGCATGGAGTGTCCTTGTGGCGTACGGATGGTCAGCCCTTGACGGCGCCCTCGCCGACCCCGCGGAAGAAGTACCGCTGGAGACAGGCGAACAGGGCGATGAGCGGGGCCACGGCGATCACGGTGCCGGCGGCGACCAGGCGTTCGTCGTTGGCAAAGGTGCCGTGCAGATAGTTGAGGCCGATGGTCAGGGTGAACCTGGACGGGTCGCTGAGCACGATCAGCGGCCACAGGAAGTCGTCCCAGGCGCCCATGAAGGCGAAGATCGCGACGACGGCCACCGTGCCCTTCACCGAGGGCAGGGCGACGCGCAGGAACCGCTGCCAGACGTTGGCACCGTCGACGTAGGCCGCCTCCTCGATCTCGTACGGCAGATTGCGGAAGGCGTTGCGCATCAGCAGCACGTTCATCGCGCCCACCGCGCCGGGCAGCACGACGCCGACGAGGGTGTTGTTCAGGCCGAGTTCGCGCATGGTGGTGAACTGGGCGATGACGATGCCCTCGACGGGCACGAGCATCGCCAGCACGAACACCAGCGTGGTCACGCGCCGGCCGCGGAAGCGCAGCCGGGCCAGGGCGTACCCGGCGAGCGCGGAGCCGACGCAGTTGGTGGCGACGTTGGCGGTGGCGACCTTCAGGGAGTTGAGGGCGTAGTCCCAGACGGGGATGGTGCCGGCGACCCGCGTGTAGTTGTGCAGGGTCGGGTGAGCGGGCAGGAAGCTCGGCGGTGAGCTGTAGATGTCCTCCGTCGGGCTCTTCAGGGAGGTGGCCAGCTGCCACAGGAACGGGCCGACGGTCAGCGCGAGGACGGCGAGGAGCAGCAGGTAGCGCCAGGCCAGCTCGCCGGCCCGGATTCGGCGGCCGTGCTGGTCGGTGACGCGCGGCTCCCGCTCCGGGGCGGGGGTCCGCACGGGCCGTACCTTCTCCAGGACGCTCACGACTCCTCCCTGCGGTCGGCGCGCAGCACGAGCAGCATCAGCGCGACGGTGACGGCGAACACGACGACCGAGAGCGCGGAGGCGTAGCCGACACGGCCGGTCAGGCCGGTGCCGGTGCGCTGGACGAGCATGACGAGGGTGGTGTCCTCGCCGGCCGGACCGCCGCTCGGGCCGGCCATCAGATACACCTCGGAGAACACCTTGAAGGCGGCGACCGAGGAGAGCGCGGCGACCAGCACCATGGTGGAGCGGACGGCGGGCACGGTGACCGAGAAGAAGCGGCGCACCGGTCCCGCGCCGTCCACGGCGGCGGCCTCGTGCAGTTCGCGCGGCACGTTCGAGAGCGCGGCCAGATAGATGATCATGTAGTAGCCGAGGCCCTTCCACACCGTGACGGCCATCGCGCTCAGCAGGAGCAGCCACTGGTCGCTGAGGAAGCCGATCCGGCCGATCCCGGCGGCCTCCAGCAGCGAGTTGACCAGGCCGCGTTCGTCCAGCAGCCACACCCAGATCAGTCCGACCACGACGATCGAGGCGACGACCGGGGTGTAGAAGGCGGAGCGGAAGAAGGTGATGCCGGGGATGTTCTTCTGCACCAGCAGGGCGAGCAGCAGCGGCAGTACCACCAGGGCGGGTACGACTCCGAGGATGTACAGCGTGCTGTTGCGCAGGCCGGTCCAGAACATGTCGTCGTGGAGCAGCTCGCGGAAGTTGGCGAGGCCCACGAAGTGGCCCGGGAGCAGGGTGCGGCGGTCGGTGAAGGAGTTCACCAGGGTGGAGACGAACGGGTAGAGCACGAAGCCGCCGGTGATCAGCAGCCCGGGTGCGGCGAACAGCCAGGGGCTGAACGGAAGCTGGCGCCTGATGCGGACAGGCGTGGCCATGGCCGGTCAGCCCTGCCGCAGGAGGCGGTCGGCGGCGTTGACAGCGTTGTCGAGGGCCTGCCTGGGGCTCTCCTTGCCCTGGAGCGCCTTGGCCACCTCGTTGCGCAGCGCGGTCTTCATCTGGTCGCTGAACAGCACCGGCGTGTAGTTGACGGCCGTCTTCAGGGACTTGGCGGCGGCGATGCGGACCCGGGTCTCGTCGGTGCCGTCCTCCTTGGTGAAGTAGGGATCGTTCAGGGAGCCCGCGGTGCTCGGGAAGATGGCGACCTTCTTGGCGAAGGACATCTGGTTCCGCGCGTCGGTGACGAAGTGTGCGAAGGCGACGGCGGCCGGGGGGTGTTTGGTGTGCGAGTTGACCATCACACCCATCACGTACATGTTGACGTGCCCGGTGCTGGTGATCTGGTCGGTGATGCCGATGTTCCGGTACAGGCTCGGCGCGTTCTTCCTGAAGTTGTCGAGGTCGAGGGCGCTGCCGGGGTTCATGGCGACGGCGCCGGTGAGGAACTTCTTGCCGGAGGACTCCGGGGTGGCGGTCAAGGCCTGTGGGTCGAGAGCCTTGGCGTCGTACAACTCCTTGTACCTGCCGAGGAGTTCGACACCCTTGGTGTCGTTGAAGGCGAACGCGGTGCCCTGCTTGTTCATCAGGGTGACGCCGTAGCGGCCGAAGTCCTCGATGGTGGGCACATTGGCGAGGGTGGCGACCTTGCCGCCGCTCTTCTTCGCCATCTGCAGGGCGTCGGCAAAGAGTTCGTCGTACGTCTTCGGCGGCCGGCCGGGATGGAGTCCGGCCTTGGTGAACAGGGCCTTGTTGTAGAAGAGCGGACCGGTGTTCAGGTACCAGGGGAAGGCGTACGTGCCGCTCATGCCCGGCACCTGGTGGCTGGCCCAGGCCCCGTCCAGGTACTCGGACCTGTACGTACCGGCCGTCTTGTCGAGGTCGAGGGCGAGGCCCGCCCTGGCGAGCGGGGCGACCAGGTCCGGGGAGACATTGACGACGTCGGGCAGGGTGCCGCCGCCGGCGTCGGCACTGAGCTTGTCCGGGTAGCCTTCGGCGGGCTGGTCGATCCATTTCACATGGGTGCCGGGGTACTTCTTCTCGAAGTCCGCGATGAGGCCCTCGAAGTACGGCTTGAAGTTCGCGCGCAGGTTCCAGGTCTGGAAGGTGATGTCGCCCTCGACCTTGCCCGAGGCGTCGGTCGAGCCGCCGTCGCCACCGTCCGGGCCGCAGGCGCTCAGCGGCAGGACGAGGACGAGAAAGGCGGCAGCGGCGAGGACTCTGCGGGATGTGGGCACGGTGACACGGCTCCCTTGCGGTGTCGGCGGCGGTGATGCCAGCGACCTTGCCCGGGCCGTTCGGAGAAAGTCAATGCACGGTTCCCAGCTAAAGAAATCCACTCTTCATTAGTCCAGGTGAAAGCCGTTCCGGTCGACATCTTGCCCCGGTCGCTAATGCGCTTTAGGGTCATCGCGCTCAAGCGCATTAGTTCTTGGTGGGACGGGGGATGACGTGGCGTCGAAGCGATCACCCGCGCGCCGGCCGACGATGAAGGACATCGCGCGCCGCGCCGGAGTCTCCGAGAGCGCGGTCTCCTTCGCCCTCAACGGCCGCCCGGGCGTCTCCGAGGGCACCCGCGCCCGGGTCCGCCGGGTCGCGGAGCAGCTGGGCTGGCGCCCCAGTACGGCGGCCCGCGCGCTCTCCGGTGAGGGCGCGGCCACGGTCGGCTTCGTCCTGGCCCGTCCGGCGCACACCCTGGGCGTCGACTCCTTCTTCCTGCAACTCGTCTCCGGCATCCAGGAAGTGCTCGCCGAGCGCCATCTGGGTCTCCTCTTCCAGGTGGCCGAGGACGTGGACGAGGAGTGCGCGGTCTACCGCCGCTGGTGGGCGGAGCACCGGGTGGACGGCGTGCTGGTGGTGGACCCGCGCGCCGAGGACCCGCGCCCCGGCGTGCTGGACGAACTGGGCCTGCCCGCCGTGGTCATCGGTGGCGCGTCCGATGTGCGTCACCGCGGTCTGTCCACGGTCTGGGCTGACGACGCGGGCGCGATGGCGTCCGTGGTGGACGAGTTGACGACCCTCGGCCATCGCCGGATCGTGCACATCGCGGGCCTGGCCGGCCTGGCGCACACCGAGCGCCGTATCGCCACCCTGCGCGCGGAGGCGGAGCGCCGGGGTCTGACCGAGGTCAGCTCGGTGACCACCGACTACTCCGACACGCAGGGAGCGGCCGTGACCCGCCGGGTGCTCGGCGGCTCCCCCGCCCCGACGGCGCTGATCTACGACAACGACGTGATGGCCGTCGCCGGCCTCGCCGCCGCGGCGGAACTCGGCTTCCGCGTCCCGCAGGACGTCTCGTTGGTCTCCTGGGAGGACTCGGCCCTGTGCCGCATGGTCACACCGCGGCTGTCCGCGCTCTCCCGCGACAGCGCCGAGTTCGGCCGGACGGCGGCACGGGAGCTGCTGGCGCTGCTCGACGGTGAGGCGGCGCGCGCGGCGGCGGTGCCGGTGCCGAGGCTGACGGGGCGCGGCAGTACGGGGACGGCACGGCAGGGATGAGAGACCGGACTTGTCAGCGGCTCGGTCGCGCTCATGCGGTGGCGCCCGCTGCCGCCGATCGGACGACCGGGGCGTGGGTGAGGACGGCCTCTCGACGTGGGGCGGCCGGGCCGTGCACAGTTCTCCCTGCGCCTTGATTCGTACCAGCGAGTAGCCGACGACCGACGAAGGAGTTCCCGTGGGTGACTGGGCCGGGCGGACCGCCGCCGAGATAGCCGCCGCCGTACGCGAGAAGCGGGTGACGCCCCGCGAGGTGGTGGCCGGGCACCTCGCGCGGATCGAGCGGCTCGACGGACGGATCGAGGCGTTCCGGAAGGTGCGCGCCGAGGCGGCGCTCGCCGAGGCCGACGAGGTGGCCTCCCGCGCCGATCTGGCCGAACTGCCGCTCGCAGGCGTGCCCGTGGCCGTGAAGGACAACCTCGCGGTGCGCGGCGAGTCCCACCGCGACGGCTCCGCCGCCACCCCCGACACCCCGGCCGCCGAGGACCATGTCACGGTGGCCCGGCTGCGGGCGGCCGGCGCGGTGGTGGTGGGCCTGACGAACGTGCCCGAGCTGTGTGTCTTCGGCACGACGGAGGGGCCGTACGGCACCGCCCGCAATCCATGGGACACCTCGCGTACGGCGGGCGGCTCCTCCGGCGGCGGCGCGGCCGCCGTGGCCGCTGGGCTCGTCCCCGTCGCGCTCGGCAACGACGGGATGGGCTCCCTGCGCATCCCGGCCGCGAACTGCGGACTCGTCACGCTGAAGCCGGGGCACGGTGTGGTGCCGGCCGGGATCGGCAACGGCGACTGGTTCGGCATGGCGGAGAACGGTCCGCTCGCCACCACGGTCGAGGATCTGCGGCTGATGCTGGACGTCCTGGCGGACGACGGCGTTCCGCGCACGGAGGAACCCGGAACCCTGCGGATCGCCGTTTCCCTGCGCAGCCCGCTCGCCGGAGTCGGCGTGAGCAGGCCGTACACGAGCGCGGTCCGGGAGGCGGCCGGAGTGCTGGCACGGGCCGGGCACTACGTACGGCGGGCCGAGCCGCCCTATCCCCTCTCGCTGGGGGCGACCGCGCTGCGGCACTGGACGGCGGGCACCGCGGTGGACGCCGAGGGCCTGGACCGGACGCGGCTGGCCCGGCGGACCCGGGTGCACGCGGCGGTGGGCCGGCGGTTCGTCCGCTCGGTGCGCACCGGGGACAGCCGAGAGCGGCTGCGCGCCCGGCTGACGCCCTTCTTCACCGAGTACGACGTCCTGCTCACCCCGGCGCTGGCCCGCCGGTCCCCTGCGGCGGGACCATGGCACGAACGCGGCTGGCTGCACAACGTCCTGGCCAACACCGCGTACTCCCCGTTCACCCCGCCCTGGAACCTGACCGGCTGGCCCGCGATGTCGGTCCCGTCCGGCGTCCTCCCCTCGGGCGCCCCCTGCGCCGTACAACTCGTGGGCCGTCCGGGTGCGGAGGCGGTCCTGCTGGAGCTGGCGGAGGAACTGGAGCGGCTGCGCCCTTGGCGGCGTACGGCACCGGTGACCGGCTCCTGAGTACCGGCTATTCGAGTGACCGGTACATGATGTGCAGGCCCACCCTGCCGTGCCGGGGGTGGTCGAAGGCCTCCGGGACCGTGCCGAGGACGGTGAAGCCGAGGGAGGTCCACAGGGCGACCGCGGGGTTCGTCTCGACCACGGCGTTGAAGACCATCGCGCGGTAGCCGTGGGCCCTGGCCTCGGCCAGGACGTGTCCGGCGAGGGCGCGGCCGATGCCCTCACCCGTGCGGTCCGGGTCGACCATGAAGCCCGCGTTGGCCACGCGGGCGGCGGGGCCGCCGTAGTTGGGGGTGAGGTAGGCCGAGCCGACCACGGTTCCGGCCGCGTCCTCGGCGACGTAGACGCGCTTGGCCGGGTGCATCCAGAGGGCGCGGGCGTCCTCCTCGGAGGTCTCCGGGTCCCAGGCGTAGGTTTCGGCGGCGGCGACGATGCGGTGCCAGAAAGGCCAGATCCGCGGCCAGTCCCCGGCCACGGCTTCTCTGATCAGCATGGGCGTGAGTCTGTCAGGTCACGCCCATGCGTGCGGCGATCGCGAAGGTCCGGCCCGGGGGTCAGTCCACGCTGGGCAGGATGTGGGGTTCGGCGAGGTCGTCCTCGTAGCCCGCGAGGCGGATCGGGGCCGAACGGGCCCACACATCGAGGCTGCCGAGCTCTCCGGGCCGCTTGCCCGCGCGCTCCGTGCGTTCCTTGGGGCGCTGTTCGCGATTCGTCTTCTCCGGTGTCACCGCGCACTCCTTATGTGTCGGTCACCCTCGAGGGCCTGCCGGACAACCTGTGCTTCGGCACTCGACGCCCGCTCGGGTCTGAATGGAAGGCCAGTTCTGACGCGGTGGCGCCGGTACGTCATGCAGAGCAGGCCGTTGTCAACCGGCTCACCCCGGGACGGACGTTGGGTGTGGGTGGGACCCCGTACTGCTGTCCGTCCCCTCCAGATTAACCAAATGAGCGACCTGCCGCTCGATAGGGAGTGCAAACAAGGTGTAACTATCGGACGCCGAATACCCCCTCAATGCCCCCCAATATGCAGCTATTTGGCACTGGACGCATCACACGACCAGCACGACGAATCACCCACTCGGCCCACACGTGCGAACACGCCTTCGAACCGGCTCGGCTTGCGGACCGGGTGCGGTGCAGTTCAAGTGCCGTTGGCCGGGCCGCAAGCTCGCCATGGTCTGCTCATGGCGGCAACGGCTGTCTCGCGGAAGGACTGACGCATGGAGCTGCGCAGTGTCGAGGAGCTGATGGATCTGCTGTACGCCGGCCGGCACCAGCACGCGCTGCGAACCGCCGCGCTGCTGCGCCGCAGCCGGCCCGCCGACAAGGAGCTCCAGGTGGCGGGGCTGGTCCAGGACATCGGCGCGACCGAGGCGGTGCGCTCACTGCTCGGGGAGCGGGTGTACCGGCTGGTGCGCGGGGACCGCGACCCCACCGCCCCCACCGCCCTCGCCGACGACGATCTGCTGCGGCTGCGCCAGGCCGGCGCGGAAAGCCGCACGGCGGGCTTCGACGCGGGTGTGCTGGAGGACTGGCGTACGGTGCTGGAACTGGTGGCGGCCCGGAACGCCAGGCTCGGCGCCGTCGACTGACCAGGGATGGCTGTCCCGGCCCGCGGCCGGCAGCTGACGGCGCGCCGCCGACATCACCGGCTCACCACTTGCCGGGCGCGTAGTCCTTCAGGAAGACGCCGTACAGGTCCTCGCCCGCCTCGCCGCGGACGACCGGGTCGTAGACGCGGGCGGCGCCGTCGACCAGGTCGAGGGGGGCGTGGAAGCCGGCCTCGGCGAGGCGCAGCTTGTCGTAGTGCGGGCGCTCGTCGGTGATCCAGCCGGTGTCGACGGAGGTCATGAGGATGCCGTCGGTGTCGAACATCTCCTGGGCGCTGGTCCGCGTGACCATGTTCATGGCCGCCTTCGCGGCGTTGGTGTTCGGGTGCCCGGCGCCCTTGTAGCCACGGTGGAAGACACCCTCCATGGCGGAGACGTTGACGACGTACGCACGGCCGCTGGCGGCCTTCTTCGCGGCGTCCGCCATCGCCGGGCGCAGGGCGCTGATCAGGATGAACGGCGAGGTGTAGTTGCACAGCTGGGTCTCGAGCAGCTCGACCGGCGAGATCTGGTCGATGGTCTGCACCCAGGTGTTGGTGTCGACGACGTCGGGGACGAGGCCGCCGGCGTCGATGGCGGTGCCGTCGAGGTGCCGGGCGACGCTGGCGTTGCCCGCGACGAGGGCGAGGTCGGCGACCTTCTGTGCGTCCAGGCCGCTGGTGCCGACGGGCAGCGCGGCGATGCCGTCGACGGCGCCGGAGTTGAAGGCGCCGATGACATGGTGGGCGGGGAGTTCACCGGCGGGCAGCGGGGCGCTCTCGCCCTCCACCAGGGCCGCGTACGCGGAGGGCAGGCGGCGTACGGTCTGCGTGGCGTTGTTGATCAGGATGTCGAGCGGGCCCGCCTCGGCGACCAGCTCGGCGAGGGCCACGGTCTGGGCCGGGTCGCGCAGGTCGATGCCGACGACCTCCAGCCGGTGCAGCCAGTCCGCCGAGTCCTCCATCGCCTTGAAGCGGCGGATGGCGTCCTTGGGGAAGCGCGTGGTGACGGTGGTGTGCGCACCGTCACGCAGCAGCCGCAGCGCGATGTACATGCCGATCTTGGCACGGCCGCCGGTGAGCAGGGCGCGCTTGCCGGTGAGGTCGGCGCGGGCGTCCCGCTTGGCGCGGTTCTCGGCGGCGCACTTCTGGCAGAGCTGGTGGTAGAAGTAGTCGACCTCGACGTAGCGCTGCTTGCAGGTGTAGCAGGAGCGGGCGCGCTGGAGTATGCCCGCGATCTTTCCGGCCTCGACCTTGGAGGAGGGCAGGATGCCCTCGGTCTCGTCGTCGATGCGCTCGGCGGAGCCGGTGGCCGTGGCCTCGGTGACGGCGCGGTCGTGCGCGGTCTTGGCGGCGCGGCGCTCCTGGCGGCGGCGCTGCTTGACCGTGCGGTAGATGTGCGAGGTGGCCCGGCGGACCCTGACCGCGTCCGGGTGGTCGACGTCGAGCTGGTCGAGTTCCTCGAGCACGCTCAGGCAGACGGCCAGCCGCTCGGGGTCGATACCCGGCCCGTAGACCACCTCGTCCGTGGTCATGGAGGCCGTGCAGGCCATGGAGCCGTCCTCTGTCACCGTCATCGCGCTGCCGCTTCCCTGATCACCCGCGCAGCGCTCCGACTCGCGCCCGCTTTCGAACGGGGAATTTTACGGAGCGCACGGCCCGGCCGCCAAACCCGTTCCATCCGGGCCATGACCGACCGCGGCCCGCCCCCGGACCCGTGCGGTCCCGATCACGACCGGCCAGCGACGTTCGGAGGCGCGCTCGAGTGGGGGCGTGGCCGCTGTGACCGGCTCGCGGGCGTGCGCGGGCGGGGTGTCCGCCGTCGGGGCGCCATGGCCCCGAGCTGGTCGGCGCGTGCCCGTCCCTGGACGGCACGGGACGGGACGCGTCTGCCGCCGAGGCCCTCCGCAGCGGCGCCGATCGTCCGGGCGCCGCGCCTCCGGCCGTCCACGCACAGCCCCCGAGCCGCCCGCGGGCCATCAACCCACGCACCCGCAAGCCGTCCGCCCAGGGACCGGCCCGCCATGGAAGGACCCGCACGCGACCATGGCCCCCACGCGGAGCAGCAACGGACCCGCACGCGGCCCCACCCACGCACCCCCGCAAGCCGCCGGCGGCGCATGTGCCCGGCGGGAGCCACCCTGCCCGGCGGGAGCCACCCGCACCCGGCGACAGGAGTCGCACGGGTGGGCGGGTGGGAACACCGTCCGGCCGGAGGACGGATCAGGCCTCGCACACCGAAAGCAACGTCGACACCTCGGCCGACACCGCGTGAGCGAACCGGTCCAGGTCCGGCACCGCCCGAGCGTCGGCGACCAGCCCGTAGTGCACTCGCCCGCGGTACGTCGAGATGGCTACCGCCAGCGCCTGGCCCGGGGCGAGCGGGGCCAGCGGATAGACCTCGGTCAGCTCGTGCCCGCCGAGCCGCAGCCCCACTCCCGGCAGCGGCACGCTGGTGACGAGGATGTCGAACCACAGCCGGGCCGCCTGTCCGACGAGCGGTCCGCCGAGCCGGTGACCGAGGGCCGGGACATGGTCGGCGAGCAGCGCCACGGCGCCGGCGCCCCGGTCGGGCCCCGCGTCCTTGTTGCGGAGCATGGCGGTGCGCACGGTGTCGAGCCGGCCGAGCGGGTCGGACTCGTGCACGGGGAGCCGTATCAGATAGCCGGAGAGCCGGTTGCCCTGCGGGTGGGCGGTGCGCGGGCGGCGCCGGGAGACGGGGATGAGGGCGCGGGGCGCCACCCCCTTGCTGCCGTCGCCGCGCTCCTCCAGCCAGCGGCGCAGCGCCCCGGCGACCACGGCGATGAGCACGTCGTTCACGGTGCCGCCGGCGGCCTTGCGCACCCGGTGCACGTCGTCGATGTCGACGACGACTCCGGCGGTGCGGCGCGTACCGCTCGGGGCCGAGATCAGCGCGGAGACGGGCCGCATGCCCAGGGTCGAGCGGGCGAGCGAGGCCCCGATGTCCAGCGCCCGGCCGACGTCGGACAGCGCGCCCCTGACCAGCCCGGGGACGAGCTCCGGAAGCTTGCGGATGTCGGGCAGCAGACCGCGCGGCGGCTCGATGGCGCGGGGTGCCCGCTCGGGCATGTCCAGCGGGTCGAGGATGCCGGCGGCGAGTTTCAGGGCGCGCAGCCCGTCGGCGAGGGCGTGGTGGAACTTGAAGAGGACGGCGAAGGAGACACCGTCCTCGCCGGGCAGGACGTGTGCCTCCCACGGCGGCCGGCCACGCTCCAGCGGGCGCTCCATGAGCCGGCCGGCGACCGCGTGGAAGTCGGCGGTCGGCGCGTGCAGCCGTACGTGGTTCAGCGGGTCGAAGTCCGGGTCGGGTTCCCGGGTGGCGCCGCCGAAGGCGAGCGGCTGCCACACGTCGCGGATACGCAGGCGCAGCCCGGGTACGGCGGCGGCGCGGGCGGCGAGCAGGTCGGCGGCATGGGCGCCGGCGGTGGGCGAGTGGCAACCGAAGACGCCGAGCGCGCCGAGGTGCATCGGGTGCCGGTCGGACTCGATGTTCCAGAACGCCAGGTCGAGGGGAGCGAGCAGGTCGGAAGTCAAGGGCTTGCCTCACGCGTCGACGACGGGTGGATCTGCAGTCGTTCGCAGTCAATCCCTGTCAGCCGATTACGGTCAAGTACGATCAGGCTACGCTCAGTTAACGGCAGATTAAGTCCCGCCCCTGTACAGGGGGCGGGACCAAGGGATATGTGAGGTCACTTCAGGACGGGTTGCGCCGCCTCGGGTGACGTACCCCACTCAGACGGGCGCGGGCCGACCGTGAACGCGAGCGAGCGCAGGGAGCGCAGCGCACCCGTCGTCAGATACGTCCGCTCGTGCGGTGTTCCGTCGGTGCGGACGGTCTGGATGTAGCGGTCGGTGGCGGAGGTGCCCGGCGCGGCGATCGTCAGCCCGCCGCTCGGCCAGTACCGGCGGTCCAGGGTGAGGTCGACGCGGTCGAAGACCGGGGTCGACAGCCCCCAGGTGCTGTAGCCGGGCTGGACCGGGAACAGTCCGATGGACGACAGCACGTTCCAGGCGGACATCGTGCCCAGGTCGTCGTTGCCGGTCATGCCGGTGGGCCCGTCGGTGAAGAGGGTCAGGGCGGCGTGCACCACGTCGGTGGTCTTCCACGGCTGTCCGGTGGCGAGGTAGGTGTAGGGCGCGATGAGGTCCGGCTCGTTCATCGGGTTGTACTTGTCGGCGTTGTAGTACGCGTACGCGTCGCCGTGCACCCACACCTCGCGGGCGGTCTTCGCGGGGTCGGCGAGCAGCCGGTCGTAGGCGAAGAAGGAGTCCAGGCGCTCGTTGGCGGCGCGCTCGCCGCCGATGAGCCGCACCATGCCGGGCACGTCCTGGGGCACGAGCCACTGGTACTGCCAGGCGGTGCCCTCGTGGAAGCCGGTGCCGAGCGCGGGGTCGGCCGAGCCGGTGAAGGCGCCGGAGGCGTCGCGGGCGCGGAAGAAGCCGGTCGACGGGTCGAAGATGGTCCGGTAGTTCTGGGCGCGGGCCGCGTACCGGTCGGCGTCCGCCTCATGGCCGAGTCCGCGGGCCATCTGGGCCAGCATCGCGTCGGCGAGCGCGTACTCCAGGGTGACGGAGGCGCCGTGGTGGTAGTCGGAGTCGCCCAGCTTGGCCAGCGGACGGTCCTTGATGAACGGGGCGAAGCCGTGCGCGAGGTACTCGGTGTTGGCCTCCCGGCCGATGCCCGGGTAGTCGGCGGGCGGGACACCGTCGGCGTTCTTCTTCAGCGCCCGGTAGGCCCGCTCCTCGAAGCCCTTGAGCAGCCCGGTCTGGTACGCCGTGGTCAGGAACGGGGTGACCGGGTCGCCGCTCATGACGTTCGTCTCGACCGGGCCGTAGCCCCACTTGGGCAGCCAGCCGCCGTCCTCTGCGATCGCGACGACCGAGCGGGCCATGTCCCGTGCCTCGTGCGGCGCGAGCAGCGCGAGGAGCTGGGCCTGAGTGCGATAGGTGTCCCACAGCGACCAGTTCTGGTAGTACGTGAACCCGTCGGCGCGGTGGGTACGGCGGTCCCAGCCGAGGTACCGTCCGTCGGCGTCGCTGCCGATGTTCGGCGCGAGGAAGGACCGGTACAGGGAGGAGTAGAAGGTGCGGCGCAGTGCGCTCGTGCCGCCCCGCACCTGGACGGCTTCGAGCCGCTTCTCCCACTCCTCGCGCGCCCGCTCGCGTACCGCGTCGAAGGACCTGTCGCCCGCGGCGCGCAGGTTGCCGGCCGCGCCGCCCGCGTCGACGTACGACAGGGCGGTGGTCGCCTCGACGGTACGGTTCCCGGTGGTGTCGAAGCGGACGTAGGCGCCGCCGTGCCCGCTGCGGGAGCCCGGGGTGACGGTCTTTCCGTCCCAGGTGCCGTAGGCGGTGAAGGGCCGGCTGAAGCGGGTGATCGTATACACCGTGTAGGGGTTGGTGTCCCGGCAGAAGCCGCGGCCGGTGATCTCGGTGCGCACGGTGCGGTCGTCGAGGATCTCGACGGTGCTGGAGACCGCCTTGTGCAGCGACTGGGCGGCGTTCAGCAGGATGTTGGCCTTGCCGGTGGCGGGGAAGGTGTAGCGCTGCACGCCGGTGCGCTCGGTCGCGGTCAGCTCGGCACGGATGCCGGAGGACAGGCCGACACGGTAGTAGCCGGGGCTCGCCGTCTCGTCCCGGTGCGAGAAGCCGGCCGCGTACTGGCTGTAGTCCGTCTGTGTGACGTCGCCGGTGGTGGGCAGCACGGGCAGGTCGCCGCCGATACGGCAGCCGACGCCCGAGAGATGGACCAGGGAGAAGCCGCGAATCCGGTTCTGTGTGTAGTCGTAGCCGGTGCTGTGCCCGGTGTCCGGGGAGAGCTGCACCATGCCGAAGGGCACGGCCGCACCGGGGAAGGTGTTGCCCTCGTCCTGGCTCCCGATGAACGGGTTGACCAGATCGGTGAGGTGGCCGTCGGTCCGCTCGGCAGCCCGTGCGGCGGGGGTGGCGATCAGCGCGGACGCTGCCATCACCCCGGCCAGGCACAGCCGCGTGCGCCGGGTCCCTCTCATGTCGGATGACCTCCGGAAGTTCGAGTCGTTGCCTGCATCCTGAGGGGCGAACGAGCCGAACCCGGGCATTCCATGAGGGTTACCCCCAACGCGTCGCACAAGGTCATGTGTGCGAACGAACCATGACAGCTAAGCCGTGGGCGGGCCCCAGGGGTGAGGTGCGGGCTCGGCGTCGTCGACCTCGATCAGCTCGTCGGCCACCGCGTCCAGTTCCCGCCGGTCGTACTCGGCGAGGAAGGGCAGGAAGGCTCCGCAGTCGCGGCAGGCACGCGCGCGCAGGGCCTCGAACTCCGGCCGGGGCTTGAAGAACCCCGGACGGCGGAACCTCAGCCGCAGTCGCACGCGCGCCTGACCCGCCGCGACGAGCTCACCGACCGGGCTCAGCCGCTCGGAACCGCATATCCCACATCGCATGCGCGGGACCCTATCCCCAGGCTCTGTCCTAGGGCACCCGCTGCCCCTTCCCCAGGGCGATCACTCCGCCCTGGGAGACGGTGTACAGCTCCGCGTCCCGTTCCGGGTTGACGCCGATGGTCGCGCCGGGCGGGACCTCGACGTTCTTGTCCAGGACCGCGCCGCGGACCACCGCGCCCCGGCCGATGCGCACGTTGTCGTGCAGCACCGAGCCCTGGACCACCGCGCCCGGGTCGACCTGTACGCCCGGGGACAGGACGGACCGGGTGACCTGACCGCGGATCAGGCAACCCGCGCTGACGATGGACTCGCTCGCGATGCCGCCCGAGTTGAAGCGGGCCGGGGAGAGCTGGCCCGAGTGGGTGTAGACGGGCCACTGGCGGTTGTAGAGGTTGAACGCGGGGCGCTCGGCGATGAGGTCCATGTGCGCCTCGTAGTAGGCGTCGAGGGTGCCCACGTCCCGCCAGTAGCCCTGGTCGCCGGTGGTCTCGCCGGGCACGTGGTTCTCGCTGAAGTCGTACAGCTGCGCCTCGCCGCGGGCGGTGAGCTGGGGGAGGATCGAACCGCCCATGTCGTGCACCGACTGCCCGTCCTCGGCGTCCCGTTGCAGCGCCTCGACGAGGGCCTTGGTGGTGAAGAGGTAGTTGCCCATCGAGGCGAACACGCACTCAGGGTCGTCGGGCAGCCCGGGAGGGTCGGCGGGCTTCTCCAGGAAGCGTTCGACGGCGCAGCCGTCCGGACCCGGGGTGATCACGCCGAAGGACGAGGACTCCGCGCGCGGCACCCGGATCCCGGCTACCGTCACGCCCGCGCCGCCCTCGATGTGCCGGCGGAGCATCTGCCGCGGGTCCATGCGGTAGACGTGGTCCGCGCCGAACACGGCCACGTACTCCGGCTGTTCGTCGTGGATCAGGTTCAGCGACTGCAGGATCGCGTCGGCGCTGCCCAGGTACCAGCGCGGGCCGAGGCGCTGCTGGGCCGGAACCGGGGTGACGTAGTTGCCGAGCAGGCTGGACATCCGCCAGGTGGTGGTGATGTGCCGGTCCAGCGAGTGCGACTTGTACTGGGTCAGCACGCAGATGCGCAGGATGTCGGCGTTGACGAGGTTGGACAGGACGAAGTCGACGAGACGGTAGGTGCCGCCGAAGGTGACGGCTGGTTTGGCACGGTCGGCGGTCAGCGGCATCAGACGCTTCCCCTCGCCGCCCGCCAGTACGATCCCGAGCACGGAAGGCCCTCCACGACGCATGGCCGCTCCCCTCACCCTGGTTGAACCATGGCTGCCCCGAGCGGACGGGACTAAGCCTGCTTGAGGACCTCCTCGTACAGCGCGGCCGTGCGCCGGGCCACGGCGTCCCAGCCGAACTCCCCGACCGCGCGCGCCCGTCCGGCCTCACCCATCCGCCGGGCGGCCGCCGGATCACCGAGGACGGTGTCCAGGGCACCCGCGAGACGCGTCTCGAACTCCTCGTCCGCGTCGACCAGCACACCGGTACGGCCGTCGTCCACGACCTCCGGGATGCCGCCGACCCGGGAGGCCACGACCGGGGTGCCGCAGGCCATCGCCTCCAGGTTGACGATGCCGAGGGGTTCGTACACCGAAGGGCACACGAACACGGCCGCGCGGGTGAGGAGTTGGATCACCTCAGGGCGCGGCAGCATCCGCGGGATCCAGAACACGCCCGTGCGGGCCCGGCTCAGTTCCTCGAACAGCTCCCGGAACTCCCGGTCGATCTCCGGGGTGTCGGGCGCGCCGGCGCAGAGCACGACCTGCGCGCCCGGTTCGATGTCCCGTACCGCGCGCAGCAGATGGGGCACGCCCTTCTGGCGGGTGATCCGGCCGACGAACAGGACGTACGGGCGGCCGGGGTCGATGCCGTGCCGGGTGAGGGCGTCGCTGCCGTGGTCGGGGCGGTACAGGCGGGTGTCGATGCCGTTGTGCACCACGTGCACGGCGGCCGGGTCGAGCGCGGGGTAGCAGGCGAGGATGTCCTCGCGCATGGCTCCGGACACGGCGATCACCGCGTCGGCGGCCTCGATCGCGGTGCGCTCGGCCCAGCCCGACAGCGCGTATCCGCCGCCCAGTTGCTCCGCCTTCCAGGGGCGCAGCGGCTCCAGCGAGTGCGCGGTGAGCACGTGCGGGACGCCGTACAGCAGCTTGGCGAAGTGGCCGGCGAGGTTCGCGTACCAGGTGTGGGAGTGGACGAGTTCGCGGCCCTGGAGGGCGGCGGCGACGGACAGGTCCACGGAGAAGGTGCGCAGCGCGTCATTGGCCCCGTCGAGCGCGGACCAGGGCCGGTGGCGTACGACGCCCACCCCGCGGCCCTCGCCCCAGCAGTGCACCTCCAGGTCGACCAGGGAGGTCAGCTCCCGGGCCAGGAACTCCACATGGACCCCGGCGCCGCCGTACACGTCCGGGGGGTACTCCCGGGTCAGCAGTCCCACTCGCACCCGTCAACCCCCTGGTCTCGGCGGCAGGTTCCCTTTCATGGTCACCCAGACGCGGCCCCTGGGGAAGAGCTCGGAGGCCGGGTGAAGCAGCAGTCGCCGCAGACCCCGCCGCCGGGCACCCGGTAGTACAGGCAGCAGCTGCGGCGGCGGAAGGCCGTGCCGTTGCGGGTGCCGGTGGTGCGCAGGAGGGGGTGGGCGAAGATTTCGTCCGTCAGGACGCGGGCCCGGCCGGCCACGTCGGTACGGCCGTGCGCACGGGCCCAGCGGTCCAGTTCCCGGGCCGCCCCGGCGAGCGCGGAGCCGGCGTTGCCCCACAGCAGTCCGGGTGCGCTGCCGTACCGGGCCCGCAGGGTCTCCCCCAGCGGCTCCAGGTGTCCGTGCAGCACGGTGGCGGCCAGGGTCGCGGCGTCACCGGGCCGCGGGCGCGCCTCGGTCAGGTACAGGTCGTCGGGGGTGGCGGCCAGGGGGTCCCAGCGCAGCAGGCACGGGTCGAGGTCGGGCGACTGCCCGTACAGGACGGCGCTGCCGAGGGCCACCGACCACAGCCGGGCGGCCAGCCCCTGCTGGGCGAGGGAGGCGGCGACGCGCGGCTCGGGCGTGCCCAGCCGGTCCGCCACCGTGGCCACGCGCTCCGTCAGGGCGTCGCGGTGCACATCCCGGGTCACCCGTGCGTAGGTCTCCGCGAGGGTCGGCAGCCGCCCGGGATCCGGGCCGCCGGCGGCGCCGGCCGGGCCCGGGGCCGTACGCAGGACGGCCGTACGCAGGACGAAGAATCCGCCGAGCGGGCGGAGGGCGGCGAGAGCGGGGTCGAGGTCCACGACACCCACTGGTACCAGGCGCGTTTCCCGGGCCACAGCCCCGGGTGTCCACCGTGCGCACCCGACCCGAGGATGATCATACGGCCGGTGTACTCCATCGGCAGTAGGACGCATGGCGTGCTCAGGTACGACGACGGGAAGAGCAAGGGCGGGCAGAGTGTTGGCCATGCAATCCGACCGTCCGCCGCGCCGGGCTCAGGGCGCCCGCCGCACGCAGAGGAGACGCCGATGAGCGCCCTCGCGTTGTCCGTGCTGCTGTCGTTCGTGTCCGCCCTCGCCTACGCGGCCGGCGCGATCGTGCAGGAGCAGGTGGCGGTGTCCTCGTCGGCCCGCGCGTATCTGCCGCTGCGCCGGCCGGGCTGGTGGGGGGCGCTGGTGCTCAACGGCCTCGGCGGCGTGCTGCACGTGGTGGCGCTGGCCTGCGGTCCGCTCAGCCTCGTCCAGCCGCTGGGCGCGCTGACCATCGTCTTCGCGCTGCCCATGGCGGCGCTGTTCGTCGGCCGCAGGGCCGGGGCGGCCGCCTGGCGCGGCGCGGTCATGGCCACGGTGGGCCTCGCCGGTCTGCTCTCCCTGGTCGGTTCCTCCGACGCCCACTCCCTCGACGCGGTGCAGCGGGTGGCGGTCGCGCTGGTCACCGGCGGCGCGGTCGTGGCGCTGCTGTGCGCGGGTCTGGCCGCGCACCGGCATCCGGCGGTGCGCAGCGTGCTGCTCGCCACCGCCTCCGGCGTCGCGTTCGGCATGTCGTCGGTGTTCACCAAGACCGTCGCCGTCGACTGGACCCACGGCGTCCGCCTGTCCGCGCTGTCCTCCCTGGCGGTGATCGGTCTGTTCGCCGTCGCCGGCGTCCTGCTGTCCCAGGCCTCCTACCGGGGCGGCGGTCTCGCCGCCCCGCTGGCCACGCTGACCGTGGTCAACCCGGTGCTGGCGGCCGCCGTCGGCATCCTGATGTTCGGCGAGACGTTCCGCTACGGCGGCACGGGCACCGGGCTCGCCGTGAGCTGCGGGGTGGTGGCGGCGGGCGGTCTGATCATGCTGACCACCGAGCGGATCGAGCGCAGCGGGGCGCCCGCCCTTGCGGATGCCCTGACCGATTCCCTTTCCGATTCCCTGGCCGATTCCCTTGCGGAGGCCGCCGCGCCGGGCGCCGTGGCGGACGCCCGCCCGGGCGTGCCGCCGCAGCGGGTGGCGGCAGCACCGGCCG
Source organism: Streptomyces sp. NPDC007205 (assembly GCF_040634095.1). Lineage (NCBI taxonomy): Bacteria > Bacillati > Actinomycetota > Actinomycetes > Kitasatosporales > Streptomycetaceae > Streptomyces > Streptomyces sp. NPDC007205. Next base: position 53,030 of record NZ_JBEYEW010000014.1, on the reverse strand, counting down.
AGCCGGAGCGGGCCGGGCCTGCGGAGGCCGACGGGGTGCTCGACGAGCCGCTGCTGCCGGACCTGCTCGTACCGCAACCGGGCGGCGGGGAGAGTACCGGCGGCTCGGCGACGCCGGCCGAGCCCGCGTTCCCCGTGTCGTCCACCGCGCTGCCCGCGCACGTCCCTGTGCCGCTGCCCGTCCCGGACCCGCCCCGTAGCTGCGTCAGATCCTGACGCCGCCGGCCCGCAGATAGGCGAGCGGGTCGATGTCCGTGCCGAAGCCGGGTCCGGTCCGCACCTCGAAGTGCAGGTGCGGACCGGTCACGTTTCCGGTGGCTCCCGAACGGCCGATCCGCTGCCCCGCTCCGACCGCCTGCCCGATCCGCACCGAGATCGCCGACAGATGGCCGTACTGGGTGTAGCGGCCGTCGGCGTGCCGGATCACCACCTGGTAGCCGTACGAGCCGCCCCAGCCCGCGGCCACCACATGCCCGGCCTCCGCGGCCTCCACCGCGGTGCCGGTCGGCACGAGGAAGTCGACGCCGGTGTGGTAGCCCTTCGACCAGTGCGCGCCGGCCACCCGGTAGCCGGTGCCGATGGGTGCGTCGACGGGGGCGACGAGGGTGCGGCTGGTGGACCCGGTGCGGTGCGGGGCAGTCCTGTGCCCCGCGGGCGCTTTCTTCTTAGGGGAGTTGGTCTCTTTCGCCGGGGACGTGGTGGAGCCGGCGGCGGTGCCGCGCAGGCTGAGCCGCTGGCCCGGCAGTATCAGGTCGGGATCGGCACCGATCGTCGCGCGGTTGCCGGCGTAGAGCCCGCGCCAGCCGCCGCGGACGTGGTGCTCGTCGGCGATGCCGGAGAGGGTGTCGCCGTGCACCACCGTGTACATCTCGGCGCGGCCGGCCCGCGACTGCGGGGTGGTCTGCGGACGTACGTCCGGTGCCGAAGCCTTCTTCCCTGCTTGCACGGGCCGGGTCGCGGCGCTGTCCGTGTGCGGGCCGGCGTCGCCCCGGCTCAGCCCGGCCCGCACCGAGCACACCGGCCAGGCGCCCGGCCCCTGTCCGCCGAGGACCCGCTCGGCCACGGCGATCTGCTGGTCCCGGGTCGCGAGGTCGGCGCGCGGGGCATAGCGGGCGCCGCCGTACGCCTCCCAGGTGGACCGGGTGAACTGCAGCCCGCCGTAGTAGCCGTTGCCCGTGTTGATGCTCCAGTCGCCGCTGGACTCGCAGGCGGCGACCTTGTTCCAGGTGGAGGCGTCGGCCGCGTCGGCCGTGCCGGCGGCGACCAGCGGGATCGCGAGGCCGGCGCCGCCCGCCGTGACGGTGAGTGAGGCGCGGTTGATCCTGCTCGGCTGGTACCGGCGATGCCGGCCGCGTACGGCCATGTCCGAATTCCCCTCGGCATGCGTCAGGAGCGGCAAAAGTAAGCGCCGCGAACAGGCCATGACAAGACGGAAATCCGGCCTCCCGCGCCGTCCAAGTGGCCGGGAACGGCCCGTCCTTGGCGGGTTGCCCCGAGGAATGAGGCCGACGGCGGCCTCGGCGCGTACCCAAGCGTGGCGGGGCGGATGTGCGCTCGCCGGAGCGGCACGTCAGGATGGGCGAGGACCCGTACTGACGGAGCCGTAGTCACGAGGCAACCAGGGAGCAGGCGGTATGAGCACTTCAGCGCAGATCGGTGTCACGGGCCTCGCGGTCATGGGCCGCAACCTCGCCCGGAACTTCGCCCGCAACGGCTACACGGTCGCGGTGCACAACCGTACGGTCTCGCGGACCAAGGCGCTGGTGGAGGAGTTCGGGCACGAGGGCGGCTTCGTCGCGGCCGAGACCGCCGAGGACTTCGTGGCGGCCCTGGAGCGCCCGCGCCGCCTGGTGATCATGGTGAAGGCGGGCGAGCCGACGGACGCGGTGATCCAGGAGTTCGCGCCGCTCCTTGAACCCGGTGACATGATCATCGACGGCGGCAACGCGCACTTCGCGGACACCCGGCGCCGGGAGCGGGAGCTGCGCGAGCGGGGCATCCACTTCGTCGGCACCGGCATCTCCGGCGGCGAGGAGGGCGCGCTGCACGGGCCGAGCATCATGCCGGGCGGTTCGAAGGAGTCGTACGAGTCGCTTGGCCCGATGCTGGAGAAGATCTCGGCGAAGGCTTCGGACGGCGCGCCCTGTGTCACGCACTGCGGCCCCGACGGCGCCGGGCACTTCGTGAAGATGGTCCACAACGGCATCGAGTACGCCGACATGCAGCTGATCGGCGAGGCCTACCAGCTGCTGCGCGACGTCGCCGGGTACACGCCGGCGCAGATCGCGGACATCTTCCGCACCTGGAACACCGGCCGGCTGGACTCCTACCTGATCGAGATCACCGCCGAGGTGCTGTCCCATGTGGACGCGGCGACCGGCAGGCCGTTCGTGGACGTCGTCGTCGACCAGGCCGAGCAGAAGGGCACCGGCCGCTGGACGGTGCAGATCGCACTGGACCTGGGCGTACCGGTGTCCGGCATCGCCGAGGCGGTCTTCGCGCGCTCGCTGTCCGGGCACGCCGCGCTGCGGGCCGCTTCGCGGGACCTGGCGGGGCCGAAGCCGGCCGCGCTCGGTGAGTCGGAGGCGGCGGCGTTCGCCGACCGGGTCGAGCAGGCGCTGTATGCGTCGAAGATCGTGTCGTACACGCAGGGCTTCCACGAGATCGCCGCGGGCAGCGAGGAGTACGGCTGGGACATCGACCTCGGTGCGGTGTCCTCGATCTGGCGGGGCGGCTGCATCATCCGGGCCGCGTTCCTGGACCGGATCCGCGCCGCGTACGACGCCCGCGCCGATCTGCCGAGCCTGCTGTCCGACGCGACGTTCGCGCGCGAGATCGCGGACGCGCAGGACGACTGGCGGGAGGTGCTGATCGCCGCGACGCGGCAGGGGGTGCCGACACCGGGGTTCGCGGCGGCGCTGGCGTACTACGACGCGTTGCGGGCGCCTCGCCTGCCGGCGGCTCTGACGCAGGGGCAGCGGGACTTCTTCGGGGCGCACACATATCGGCGGGTGGACCGGGAGGGTGCGTTCCACACGTTGTGGGGTGGGGACCGGTCCGAGGTTTCCGCGTAGTTCCTTGTGCGCCCGACGGGGTGGGGACTGTCCGTCGCGCGGCTGCGGGTGCGCCGTGGCTGATCGCGCCCGCGCGGCGGAGCCGCATGTCGATACAGCCCCGCGCCCCTGAAAGACCGGCGCTCCGCGCCCGGTTTCTCACGTCAGTGGCGGACCGGGTTCGGGGTTCGGTACCGGCTCCGGGCCCGGTGGGATCGGAGACGGGGAAGGATCCGGCGGGGCCGGGGGTGGGGTCGGACTGGGGCCCGGCGGGGGCGGGGTGGGCTGGGGGACCGGCTCGGGCGGTGGGACGGGGCTCGGGTAGGGGTCCGGCGGGGTGGGACCAGGACCCGGGGCCGGCCCCGGCGGGACCGGGTCGGGGTGCGGGTTCGTCATGGTGTCCTCCGGGCAGTCGCTGGACGTCGCCTCTGGACTACTCCCCCGCCTACCCGACGGGCCCTCGGTCACTCACCCGACAGGGCGAGCCGCCGTTCAGAACCGGTCGGGGTGGGCCCGGAGCCAGTCCTTGGCGGCCGCCGTCAGCTCGGGATCGGCCGGCGGGGCGACCTCCGGGTGCCGCTGGGCCCACCTGACGACGTACGGGCACAGCGGCGCCACCGGGACGCCCTCGCGCTCGGCGAGGGCGTACAGCTCGCGGGCGAGGGAACCGGCGATGCCCCTGCCCTCGTGCGCGGGCTCGACGATCGTGTGGACCGGGACCAGGGCGCGGGCGGGCGCCTCCAGCACGAAGTACTCGATGCGGCCGGCGACGTCGCCCTCGCCGACGGCCTCCAGGCGGCCCGCCGCCCGGTCGTCGCGGGTCTCGATTTCGCTCATGGGCTCGGCGCTCCTGGTCCGGTACGGCGCGGTCCCCCGGTCAGGCCCGGACGGCCTGCGGGCTGCGCTGCTGGTCCGAGCCGGGCACCGGCTCGGAGGGGTCGGCACCGAGGGACACGATCCGGTTGCCGCCGTCGACGTGCACGATCCGCGGCTTCAGCTCCCGTGCCTCGGCGTCGGTGACCTGAGCGTAGCTGATGATGATCACCAGGTCTCCGGGATGCACGAGATGGGCGGCCGCCCCGTTGATCCCGATCACCCCGGACCCCCGCTCGCCCTCGATGACGTACGTCTCCAGCCGGGCGCCGTTGGTGATGTCGACGATGTGCACCAGCTCACCGGGCAGCAGGTCGGCGGCGTCGAGCAGGTCGGCGTCGATGGTCACCGATCCCACGTAGTGCAGGTCGGCCTGGGTGACGGTGGCGCGGTGGATCTTGGACTTGAACATCGTACGAAACACGAAAGAACTCCTGATTCGTCTGCTCCCTGCCTGCTTTTGCAGGTCAAGGGCGGTCTCCGGAGACTACAACGGTTCGCATGTCCGGTCAGCCGTCCCCAGGTGTTTCAGGGCTCACACTGACCCGTTGCTGACTTTTCCGCTGACAGCCCCCGACCTACCGTTCCGGCTGGCGCTGACTCGCGTCGGGGCGGGCCCTGGTCCAGAACGCGACGTAGGTTCGCGTGCTCCAACTCAATGGCCGCCGCCGGCCAGGCCCCTCCGGTGAGTCCGGGGTCTGCCGTATTCGATCCGGCTTGCGCCGGAAGTCGGCGAGGGAGCGGAAAGGCCGCCCCTTCTCTCGCGTCTGTCATCCGGGGCGCTCTGCGTGTTTCATAGAGGTGTGGTCTGCGGTGCGCGACCATACGGACGCGGCACAACACATTTTCTGGTCGATGGGCGCCATGGCGCGGTCAGCAAAGCCAACGACGTCAAGAGCGGCAGTCGGCAGAAGAAGCACCGAGACAGGAAGAAGGACGGGCATGTCCGGCAGTGAAAGCGAGAATCCAGCAATCCCTTCACCGACGCCCACGCCAACTCCGCGGCCGAGGACGAACCGGGACTGGTGGCCGAATCAGCTGGATCTTCAGGTTCTTCACCAGCACTCGTCCCGATCCAACCCGATGGACGAGGACTTCGACTACGCGAAAGAGTTCGCGACCCTCGACGTCGACGCGCTGAAGCGTGACGTCTTCGAGGTGATGACGACATCCCAGGACTGGTGGCCGGCCGACTACGGTCACTACGGGCCGCTTTTCATCCGAATGAGCTGGCATGCGGCGGGAACGTACCGTATCGCGGACGGCCGCGGCGGTGGCGGCAGCGGCGCACAGCGCTTCGCCCCCCTCAACAGCTGGCCGGACAACGCGAGCCTGGACAAGGCGCGCCGTCTGCTGTGGCCGGTCAAACAGAAGTACGGCCGGAAAGTCTCCTGGGCCGATCTTCTGGTCTTCGCCGGAAACTGTGCCATGGAATCCATGGGGTTCAAGACGTTCGGGTTCGGTTTCGGGCGGGAGGACATCTGGGAACCCGAGGAGATCTTCTGGGGACCCGAGGACACATGGCTCGGAGATGAGCGCTACAGCGGAGACAGGGAACTCACCGGTCCTTTCGCCGCCGTACAGATGGGACTGATCTACGTCAATCCGGAGGGGCCCAACGGAAACCCGGATCCGATGGCTGCCGCCCGGGACGTTCGGGAGACGTTCGGGCGCATGGCGATGAACGACGAGGAGACGGTCGCACTCATCGTCGGCGGCCACACCTTCGGCAAGTGTCATGGCGCGGTGGACCCCAGTTATATCGGCCCGGAACCCGAGGCCGCCTCCATCGAGCAGCAGGGCCTCGGCTGGCGGAACACCTACGGCAGCGGCACGGGTCCCCACGCGCTCACCAGTGGTCTGGAGGGCGCATGGACCACCGAGCCGACCACGTGGGACAACGGGTACCTGGACAATCTCTACGGGTATGAGTGGGAGCTGACGAGCAGCCCCGCCGGCGCCCACCAGTGGACTCCCAAGGACCCCGCGGCCAGGAACACCGTGCCCGACGCCCATGATCCGTCGAAGCGGCACGCGCCCATGATGCTGACGACCGACCTCGCGCTGAAGGTGGACCCGGTCTACGGGCCGATCACGAAGAGGTTTCACGAGAACCCGGACGAACTCGCGGTGGCGTTCGCCAAGGCGTGGTACAAACTGCTGCACCGCGACATGGGACCCCTCTCGCGTTACCTCGGCCCGTGGATTCCCGAGCCGCAGCTGTGGCAGGACCCCGTTCCCGCCGTCGATCACGAACTGGTCGGGGACGAGGACATCGCTGCCCTCAAGAGCAGGATCCTCACCTCGGGCCTTTCCGTCTCCCAGCTGGTCACCACCGCCTGGGCGTCGGCGGCGAGCTTCCGTGGCACCGACAAGCGCGGCGGGGCGAACGGAGCACGAATCCGGCTCGCGCCGCAGAAGGACTGGGAGCTCAACGACCTCCCCGAGGTGACCGAGGTACTGCGCACGCTCGAGCGGATCCAGCAGGACTTCAACCTCTCCCAGACCGGCGGAACGCGGGTCTCCCTCGCCGACCTGATCGTCCTCGGCGGGTGCGCGGCCGTCGAGCAGGCCGCGAGGAACGCCGGGTACGACGTCACGGTTCCGTTCGCACCGGGGCGTACCGACGCCTCGCAGGAGCAGACCGACGCGGCGTCGTTCGCCGTGCTGGAGCCCAAGGCGGATGCCTTCCGCAACTACCTTCCGGAGGGCGAGAAGCTGTCGCCGGAGACCCTCATGCTGGACCGCGCCAACCTGCTGACGCTGACCGCTCCCGAGATGACGGTGCTGATCGGGGGCATGCGGGCCCTGAACACCGGCTTCAAGGGATCCTCCCACGGTGTTTTCACCCACCGGCCGGGAACCTTGACCAACGACTTCTTCGTCAACCTGCTCGACATGGGCACGGAGTGGAAGGCGTCGGCTACGGACGAGAACGTGTTCGAAGGCCGGGATCGCGCCACCGGCGAGGTCAAGTGGACCGCCACCGCCGTCGACCTGATCTTCGGTGCGCACTCCCAGCTCCGAGCCGTCTCGGAGGTCTACGCGTCCCAGGATGCGAGAGAGAAGTTCGTACGCGACTTCGTGGCAGCGTGGAACAAGGTGATGAATCTCGACCGGTTCGACCTCGCCTGAGCCCGACGTCCCGGTAGGCCCTCATCGGCCGACCGGGACGTGGCGAAGTGTGACACTCTGCGGCGCTGAACCAGATGCCTGCGTGAGCGGGCCGGGCTCAGGTGTCATATGTCCGATGGGCTGCGACCCCACGCCGAGATGGTCATTTGGGGGATGTCGATGAACGCCGGGTCTTTCAGTAGCTCGGCGAATTCGGTGAGATCTGCGTCGGTGACGAGGCCGCTCGCCAGGAGAGCGGGGGCGGCCCGGTCGATGAGAGGGCGCCAGCGGTCTTTTTCGAGTCCGCCCATGTGGCCGAGGTTTCCGGCGAAGGCGACCTCGGTGAGTGTGTTGCGGGCGAGGAGGGCGGGCAGTCGGCGGGCCCAGGTCATGTCGGCGCCGTTTTGTCGGTAGCTGTGCTGGTAGGCGGTGAGGATGCGTTGGATCAGCGGGAAGGGGGATGTGTCGGCGGGCAGATCGTAGGGCTCTTCGATGATGAGCCAGCCACCGGGGGAGAGCCAGCCGGCGGCGCGGGCGACCATCTCGTCCCGATCGGAGAGGTGGCAGAAGACATAGCGGGCGTGGATGAGGTCGAAGGTGCCGGGCGTATAGTCCTGGCGCGTGATGTCGGCTTCCTGGATTTCCAGGTTGGTGGCCCGGCCGCCATCGAGGTGGCGGGTGTCGAGGTCGACGGCGACCACGTGGCCGTCCGGGCAGTGGTCGGCGAGCCAGTAGGCGATGGAGCCGGCGCCTGCGCCGAGTTCCAGGCAGTTCCAGGTTGATCGGATGGGCAGGCCCTGGAGGATGTTGGTGGTGAATGTGTCGACACTGTGTTGGATGGACTCCAGGCGGTCACGCTCGCGCGGCTCATCATTGCCGAGCATGCCGGTGTTGTAGGGGGTGGTGACGGCGGGGGGCTGTGTCACGGGTATCACCTGTTCGTGCGAGTGGGTGGGGTGACCGGCACATGCTGACCGGTGCGGTCGGGCGTCGAGGGTTCGGCAGTGGCGGGCAGCGCGAAGGAACGTACGACGGGAAGTGTCCGGGCCCGGAGTACGGCGAACAGGAAGTCGGTCTCGCTGCGGAGGCCGTCGTCACGGGGGCCTGCGCTGGCGAGCGGGTTCGGCCGGGGTGTCCCTGCGGCAGCCCTGGCTTCGAGGGCAGCGTGCAGCCAGCACGCGGTGAACGCCGGTTCGACCTGTTCTTCCCGGAGACCATGGGCGGTGATGTGACGGCGAGCGTGTTCCGTCGTCTCGGGTGTCACATAGTCCTGCAGCACGAGCAGGGCGTCGCGGATCTCGATGACCTGGCGGTAAAGCCGGAGGTGGATCGTGTGCGGGCTGCCGAGTAGTGAACGGACGCGGGTACGCGGTCTGTCGAGAGCGACCTGTGGGACGGCTTCGACGAGGTCGCGCCACAGGGGATACAACTGCCACATGACCTTCGCGTCACGGACCGTGCGTTGGGCGGTGAGGACCAGCGGCAGACCGACGCCGGCGGTCATCAGCCAGGACGTGAGGCTGATGTTGCCGGGGAACAGCGCGCCCAGCCAGGCGGGTCGGGTGAGGAGGAAGGCCAGGACGACACACCAGAACAGGCTGGATGAGGTGAAGCCGGCGCCGAGCAGGACAAGGCCGGTGCGCAGGGGCCGGTCGTCGCGGGCCTGGCGGCCGTAGCGCACGCAGAGCACGGCGCAGGGGATCGTACCGACGAGGTGGGCTGCGACCAGCAGCCACCAGAAGGGGCTGTACCAGGGAACGGCCTCGGAATTGACGCATCCGGCATGCGGGTCGACGGTGTAGTTGAGGGTGACCAGGGCGGCTATCGTCACGGTCATGGGGCCGTAGATGAGCCAGGGACGGCGCCGCGCCATGGCCGCGAGGACGAAGTCGAGGATGAGGGCCGAGCTGAGGACACCCCACGCGTTCATGAACAGGCCGCAGCTCTGGGCGAAGGTGAACGTGTGGTTCAGGACCGCGGAGACGGGGTCGAGATAGACGGTGATCGACCCGGCAAGGCCTGTCACAGCGATGAGCAGCATCTTCTGCTGGTGAGAGCGGCGGGCTGTGGGCAGCCGGAGGAAGATCACCACCCACAGCGCCAGCGCGCCCAGAAGTTCTGCGCGGGACCCCAGCTGGTAGAGGGAACTTAAGTTCATGTGCTCCTACTTGCACATTCCGAGGGCGGCTTCGAGGGCGCCGCGTACACCTGCCGACGGTGCGGGAGCACGCATCCCTGTGGTGGAGTGGATCAGACTGGCCACGAGTTCGGCTTCCTGTTCTGCTCGGTGGTGCAGTTGGTGCGGGCCGGCAGTCGGCTGACCATGTCGGGGCTGATGCTCGGCGGCAGGGTCGCGAGCGCACCGTAGGTGTCCTGGTCACTGCCCGGCGCCTCAACGTGGGGGGCTGGGCCCGGACGTCTGCCGTTGCTCACTGTGGGTCGGGATCACCGCTGCTCAGCGGCGCGCCTCGCAGTGAGTCGCGCGCTTGGGCCGCAGCATCGAGTACGCGGGGCAAGGCGTCGAGTTCTGCTTCCCCTCAACTCCATTGGGCGCAGCGCTGGATGCCGAGGCTGTGTGCGACCTTCACGAGGGTTCCGATGGTGAGGTTGGCACCGTCGTCGGACTCGACCGACGTCAGGGTCCGCTTGGAGACGCCGGCGAGATCGGCGAGTTTTGCGAGGCTGAACGGCCCTTCGGGGTGGTGCCGACGAATGCGGCGAAGCCGCCGGGCGATGTCGGCCTTTGTCTCATGGACGAGGCCGTCCAGGGGTCGTGGCGGGGACATGCCGGTTGCCTCCTGATCCATCGCCCACCTCCGTTGGTGCACCATAGTGGCCCGATGGAGCAACATGCTGCAACTAGGGATCGAGGCGGTCTGTGGTCCTCGATACGCAGGCCAGTCAACCCAGTTGAGGGCCCATGGTGACTCCTGGTCGGCAAGCAGGCGCGCCCACGGCCGATGACCTGGACTCAGGCGCTCGTGCCTCGGCACCGCCGTGGGGCCCCCGTGCGTCGCGCCTGTGCAGCGGGCAGCCACACCTTCCATGTGCTGGACGCTCGGCCCTGGCCGAGAGGGGACTGCCGCGCTCCGCCGGCTGCGCCGCGCCCACCGGCGACGCCGGCGCCGTTCTGTCGCTCGCGGACCGGTTCGACCTGGTGACGGGCATGTGCGTGATCGGCCCCGTGCCGACCGGAAAGCTGAGTGCGTCCACGGCGAGGCCCTTGACATACGGCTGGTCTCCGACTGGCAGCATCGCGACCCGATCGAGGACTCCCGCGACAAGGCGGATGCCGAGAATGTCCGGGTGGTGCCGGTGCCGCCCGGGATCGGGGCTTCGTCCTGCCCGCATTGGTCACCGACCGGCCTGTTGGGCGTTTGGCCCGGCAGAGCATGCAGTGGTCGTCGGCGCGGCAGAGAAGGTCGTCGAATTCGGTGCAGGTGAGGGCGTAGCGGGTGTGCCGGCAGCTCGTGTGGTTGCGTGTGTCACCGGGTGCCGCTGTCCGCCGCTCCGAGGCCGCGCTGCGGGCCTTGGGTGTGTGATCATCGAACAAGCCGTCACAAGTTCATCACATCAGCCCCGCAGGCTTTCATAAGCTGCCCCAGGCAACCTATATCTCTGCCGTGAACAAAACCCTCAGCACTGCAGCCACGGCCCTTCTGCTCGCCACCCTCGCCGCCTGCAGCAGCAACAACGGCAGCAGTTCCTTGAACCAACGGGCCTCCGACGGGAAGGCCGGCACCTCCGCGACGCCTGCCGCCGGCAAGCCACTCGACGCTAGCGCCGCGTTCATGCAGATCTCGGGCAAGGTGGCCTCGGCGAAGCTGTCCGGCACCGTCACGGCGGCCAACGATCCGAACCATCTCCTCGGCCGGCCCGGGCAGTACACCTCGAAGGTCACCTTCACGGACAGCCGCATCAAGGCGAGCGACGTCGAAGGCACCCAGCCGGGGGACGTCGAACGCGGTGGCGCGGTCGAGGTGTTCGGCAGCCCCTCGGATGCTCAGGTCCGGGCGAAGTACATCCAGGCCGTCACGAAGTCGCTCCCGGCGCTTACCGAGTACGACTATGTCAACGGCACTGCGCTGGTCCGGGTCTCGCACGACCTCACACCGACGCAGGCTGCCGCGTACAAGACGGCAGCCGACGGACTCGGCTGACCGGAGGGTCGCATACTGGCGGCATGACCGACGTGCCGCTCGGCGTGACCGAGATCAGCCTTCTGAGTCGCGACCGTCTGCTGACCGAGTTCGCGGCGAGCCTCGGCAACGGACGGCGTCCGCGTCTTCCGCTGATGGGCGGGGCGGCAAGGACGGTCACCATGGTGAGGAGTCCGTTTTCCTGGGGGCTGGCTCAGCCGTACGTCAGCTTCGAGCTGTCGTAGCCGGCCGGGAGGAGGTTGTCGGTGATCGACGGGACATCGACCTTCTTGGTGATCTGGCCTGCCTGCAGGAAGGCATCGGCGAGCTTCTGCTCCGCCGCGATGTCCGACTTCTGGATCGGCGTCACCCGGTTCTCGAATGTTTTCAGGGACGCTTTGGCGTCGGCCAACGGGATGCCCTCCTCCTCGGAGACGGCCTGTGCGTACGTGTCCTCGTGCTTGATCGCATAGGCGAACTCGCGTGCCAGCCGCTGCAGAACGTCCGTCAGGGCCGCCCGCCTAGTGGCGTCATTGAGCGACTTCGCACTCGCGACGTAGTAACTGCCCGTCTGGTCGATCGGCGGGAGGCCCTTGGCCAGGATCCGTGCCCCGTTCTTGACCGCGATCGCCGACTGCGGGTTCCAGATCGACCAGGCGTCCACCTTGCCGGTGTTGAACGCCGTGGCGCCGGCCGCCGGGTCGAGGAAGACCAGGTGCACGTCCTTGGGGCTGAGGCCGACGCTCTTCAGCGCGTTGAGGGCCAGACCGTGCGCCGAACTGCCCTGCGGCACAGCGACCTTCTTGCCCCTGAGGTCGGCGAGCGTCTTCAGCTTCGACCCCTTCGGCACGATGATGTTCTCGTTGGACTGGCTGGGCGTGAGCGAGCGGTTGACGGCCACCACCTTGAAGCCGTACTCCTTCGCGGCACCCGTGATCGGCGGTACGTCGCCGACGCTGCCCAGATCGATGTCGCCCGACGCGGCGGCCTGCACCAGCGGCGGGCCGTAGGTGAACCGGGCGAACTTCACCTTGTACGGTGCGTCGTCGAACGCGCCGGTGATCTTCGCCAGGGCCTGACTGCCGTCACCACCGTTGTCTCCGATGGTGAAGGTGTACTTGCTCCACTTGGGGTGCGCGGACGCGCTGCCGCTCGACTTGCCCAGCGGCGCCGCCTGCGACGACGAGCCGCACGCGGCAAGGGTGCCGGTGAGGGCGAGCAGGCCGACGGCGCCGACGAGGCGAGTGGTTCTCGTGTACATGGTTTCTCTCCGCTTTGTGTGCAGTGGTGGAGGATGTCAGTGGTGAGCGGCGATACCGAGGTCGTTCAGGAGCGCGGAACGCAGTTCCTCGCGGGCGACGCTCGCCTCGCGGTCCGCTGCCGAGAGCTGGACGGGATGTGCGGCGCCGATGCGCCCGTCGCGCATCACGACGATGCGGTCCGCCAGGGCGATCGCCTCGTCCACGTCGTGGGTGACCAGCAGCATGGCCGCGTGGTGCTTGCTGCGCAGCGCCCGCACGAGGTCGTGCATGCGCAGCCGGGTGATCGCGTCGAGGGCCGCGAACGGCTCGTCCAGCAGCACCAGTTCGGGCTCGGAGACCAGTGCCCGCGCGAGCGACACCCGCTGGGCCTCGCCGCCGGAGAGCTCCTTGGGCCATGCCTTCTCGCGTCCCGCGAGCCCGACCTCGGCGAGCACGTCGCGGGCTCGCTGTTCCGCGTCAGCCCCGTACAGACCGAGCGTGATGTTGCGCAGCACCCGCTGCCAGGGCAGCAGCCGGTCGGCCTGGAACACGATGGCGCGTTTCGCCGGGACCTCCACCCGCCCGCCGTCGGGCCGGTCGAGGCCGGCGAGCAGACGAAGGAGGGTGCTCTTGCCGCAGCCCGAGGGGCCTAGCAGGATCACCAACTCCTCGTCGGCGATGGTGAGGTCGAGGTGGTCGAGCACCACCCGGTCACCGAACCGACGGACGACCTGCTGGGCGACGACTCCGGTCTGCCGACGGGTCTGTGTGCCGATCGTGGAGCTCATGACGCCTCATAACCGGGTCGCCACCGCAGCAGCACCCGCTCGAGAACCCGGACGAACTGGTCGGCGAGCAGACCGAGGAGCGAGTAGATCACCAGCCCCACGAAGACCTGGTTGGTCTGCAGATAGGTCTGCCCCTGAGTGATGAGGAAGCCGAGTCCCTTGTCGGCGTTGACCGTCTCGGCGGCGACGAGGCCCAGCACGCTGTAGGCGAGGGAGAACCGGAGTCCGACCAGGAAACCCGGCAGGGCCCCGGGCACCAGCACCCGCGTCACGATGCGCCACGTGCCCGCGCCGGTCGTGCGCGCCATCTCGATCAGGCGCTGGTCGACGCCCCGGATCGCGGCGAACAGATTGAGATACATCGGGACGCCGGCGCCGAACGAGATCAGCAGCACCTTCGTGAGCTCGTCGATGCCGAACCACACGATCATCAGCGGCAGCACGGCCAGCAGCGGGATGGTGTTGAGGACCTGCACCAGACCGTTGAACAGGTATTCACCGCTGCGCAGCAGACCGCCCAGCACCCCGGTGACGATGCCCACCGTCAGACCGATCACGAGTCCGATGCCCGCCCGCTGCAGTGAGATGGCAACGTCCGGGCCGAGCACGCCCTGTTGCCACAGATCGGCGGCGGATTTCACGATGGAGGTCGGGGCCGGAGCGTATGTCTTCGCCAGCACTCCGGCCCTGGCGAGAACCTCCCAGGCGACCAGGATCACGACCGGAGTCGTGTAGATCCCCAGCGGCCAGCGCAGGCGCTCGCGGAGTGTGCTGAACGGTGTCCGGCGGCGGGCGTCGCGTGGCAGGAAGACCTCGCGTTCCCGTGCCCCCGTCGGCTCGGCGTCGGCGGTCTTGGTGACGGCCGGCGCCGGGAGGTGGATCTCCTGGATCTCGGTCATGCGGCCGCCTCCAGGACTCCGGTGTAGTGCGAGGCGTCACCGACGAGTTGCTCGCTGCGGGGGCCGTCGACACCCACCGGCACATCCCCCGCCACCGTCACCCGGTTGAGGCGACGCGGGTGGTCGTCGTAGTTGTCCACCCCGTAGTGCTGGGTGATCCGGTTGTCGAAGACCAGCAGCTGGCCGGGCGACCAGGTCCAGCGCAGGATGTTCTCCGGACGCGTCACGTACGACTGCAGGATGCGCAGCAGCTCGGCCGAGTCGCTGCTCGGCAGGCCGGCGATCCGCTGGGCGAACCCGCCGATGAACAGGCCGCGTTCGCGCGTCAGCGGATGCACGCGCACGAGCGGGTGCTCGGCCTCGTACGGGGTCGAGACGAACACCCGGTCGTACTCCTGTCGCACCGCTGTCGTGGCGGGAGGGCGGGCGTAGTCGTACTGGTTGGTGTGCACGACGCGCAAGGAGTCCGCGAGGACGCGCAGGGGTTCGGGCAGGTCGCGGTAGGCGGCGGCCGTGTTCGCGATGAGCGTCTCGCCGCCGTACGGCGGGACCGTGAGGGACCGGAGGGTGGTGACCTGCGGCGGGTTGACCACGAAGGTGACGTCCGTGTGCCACTCGTCGGCCTTGGACGTCTCGCTGTCGACGGCGAGCACGTTCCTCGTACCGTCGGCGGCCGGCACGTTCGGGTGCGCGGTGGTGAGTTCACCGAACCATGCGGCCACACGCTCCTGGCCGCTGTTGTCGAGGTTCACCTCGTCGAACACGATGGCCTTGTGTTCGTTGAGGGCCTGGCGGAGCGCCGTGACCGTCGAGGGGTCGGCCGGTGCCGTGAGGTCGACGCCCTCGACGACCGCGCCGATACGGCCGGTCAGCTTGCGGATGGACGGAGGCATACGGAGGTCCTTCTTGAGGAGGGGGCGCACCACAGGGTGCGGAGTGGCGAAGAGGTGGAGTGAAGGGGCGACGCGCGCGGCCGGCCCACCAGGGACTCGGTGGTCGTCAGTAGGCGATGCGGGAGGGACGGAAGGACGGCGCTGAGGGCATCTGACGCAGGTCTGGCGACCGGTGGGCAGGTACCGCCCCGGCTGGTCCACCGGCACGTAGCTGCACAGCTCTGCAGCCCGGCCGACCGCTCATCCGATCCTCAGTGACGGTCTCGGACTGCCCGCACCGGCGCGGAGAGACATGGGGAAGAGCCGCAGAAGGAGACCTTCAGAAGGTGGCGACGAGGTCTCGCGGCGCACCGTATGCCGACGTGCCGGGTCAGCGACAACAGAACGCGCTGGAGACGTGCGCCAGGTCGATGTGGCGCCGCCGAGTAAGGTCTGGTGTCGGTGCAGAAGTCCCGTCCCGCCTCCAGTGTGCCCTCGGGGCTGCGCGGGACGTTGTCTTTCGCTCGTCGTCGTCGGCGGTCACGGTCAGGGCGTTCATCCGGCGGCCGCCAGCAGGGCCGTACGGCTGCCGAGGGCTTCGGAGAACTGGTCGACGATCTGTGCGAGTGCCTCGGCCGGGCCCGGCGCGACGGTCAGCGTGCCCTCGTCGCCCACCGCGATGTCCTTGTCCAGCGTGAACCAGCCCTGGACGATGTGCGCGGCGCCCATGGAACTGAGCACAGGGCGCAGGGCGTAGTCGATCGCCAGGACGTGCGCCGTGGTTCCGCCGGTCGCCAGCGGAAGGACGGTCTTGCCGGCCAGACCGTACTGCGGCAGCAGATCGAGCAACGATTTCAGCAGCCCGGAGTAGGCGGCCTTGTAGACGGGAGTACCGATCACGACCCCGTCGGCGCGGTCGAACAGCGCGGTCGCCTCGACGATCGCCGGGTGCCGGAAGTCGGCGCCGAGGAGGGCCTCAGCGGGGATGGTGCGGACGTCCAGCGGGATCACCTCGTGTCCCTGGGCCGTGAGCCGCCTGTCCAGGTGGCGCAGCAGGCGGGCGGTACGAGAAGTGGCGGAGGGACTTCCGGAGACGGACAGGACGGTGGCCATGGCGGACCCTTCGGAGCGTGGGACGGGCGTGTGATCGGTGCGGGGCCGCGGACTGCGGCCCCGCACCTGTGAGGACGGCCTGAGTGGACGGCTACTTGTTGGTCTTGGGCAGGCCGGGCGGGTTGATCTCCGACTTCGCCACGGCTTCGCCGGACAGGCCCCAGCGCTTCAGCACCTTCGCGTACGTTCCGTTGTCGATGATCTCGTTGAGGGCGTCGGCGAGCGCCTTGACCAGTCCGTTGTCCTTCTTGGTGGTGGCCGCGATCAGGCCCTGGAGGGTGGCACCGGCGCCGGAGTACGTGCCGACGACCTCCGATCTGCCCGTGGTGGCCGCGTGGTAGGCGGCGGTCGGGTTGGGGCCGAGGTAGAGGTCGATCCGGCCGGACTGGAGGGCGAGGTAGGTGTCGCTGTCGTTCTGGTAGTACTTGATGTTCACCGGCTTGAGGCCGGCCTTCACGTCCTCCTTGCTCCACTCGATGAGCAGCTTCTCCTGGTTGGTGCCGCTGCCCACGGCAACCGTCCTGCCCGCCACGTCCTTGGGCCCGGTGACCTTCAGGCCGCTGCCCTTCTTCGCCTCGAAGCCGAGGTTGTCCTCGCGGTAGGAGGCGAAGTCGTACTTCTCCTTGCGCTCCTCGGTGTCGGTGATGTTGCTGAAGCCGACGTCGTACTTGCCGCTGTCGAGGCCGACGAAGATGTTCTCCCAGGAGACCGTGCTGATGTGCGGCTTGAGGCCGAGGACGGCTGCGACCAGGTAGGCGAGGTCGGGCTCGACGCCGATGACGGTCTTGTTGTCGGTGGCGTAGAAGGTGAGCGGCGCCGCGGAGCCGGAGGAGTTGACGATCTCCAGGGTGCCCCTCTTACGGATCGCCTCTGGGACCTCCGCGGCGATGGAGTCGACCTTGTCCGTGGTGATGCGGTTCTGGCCAGGGCTGATGTTGATCTTCGTCTTGGTGCCCTTCGTGGCCGCCACGTCGGTGGTGCCGCCGTCGGAAGGGTTGCTGCATGCGGCGAGGACGAGGGCTGAGGCGAGTCCGAGCGCGACTGCGGCGGAGCGGCGGGCGGTGGGGGCGCCCCCTGTTCGAGCGAAGCCGAGAACTTGGGGGAGGGTGGACACGGTCGTTCTCCTTGCGTGGGCGTGCGAAAAGGGGTGAGGGGCGGTCAGAGGACCTTGGAGAGGAAGGCGCGGGTGCGCTCCTGCTGCGGGTCGTCCAGGACGGCTGCGGGCGGCCCCTGCTCCACGACGACACCGCCGTCCATGAACACCACGGTGTCGGCGACCTCGCGGGCGAAGGCGGTCTCGTGGGTTACGACGATCATGGTGGTTCCGGTATGGGCCAGGTCCTTGATGACGTCGAGGACTTCGCCGACCAGCTCCGGGTCGAGCGCCGAGGTGGGCTCGTCGAAGAGCAGGACCTTCGGCTCGAGGGCGAGCGCGCGGGCGATGGCCACGCGCTGCTGCTGGCCGCCGGAGAGCTGCCGCGGGTAGGCGTCGGTCTTGTCGGCCAGGCCGACCCGGTCCAGCAGCCGGCGGGCTCTTTCCTCCGCCTCCTTGCGGGGGCGGCGCAGCGCGGAGACGGGGGCCTCGACGAGGTTGTCCAGCACGGTCAGGTGCGGGAAGAGGTTGAAGTTCTGGAAGACGAACCCGATGTGGGTGCGTTGCTTCAGAACGTCCTTCTCCTTCAGCTCGTGCAGCTTGTCACCCACGCGGCGGTAACCGATGAGCTCGCCGTCGATGCTGATCCAGCCGCGGTTGACCTTCTCCAGGTGGTTGATGGTGCGCAGCAGCGTGGATTTCCCGGAGCCGGACGGGCCGAGGACGACGGTGACCTCGCCGGTGCGGACCTTCAGGTCGACGCCGCGGAGCACGTCCAGCGGGCCGAAGCTCTTGTGGACGCCGTGGACGTCCACCATGACCTGACTCATCGGCTGTCTCCCAGGGGTCCCAGGGCCTTCGGGGTTACGACGGGCCGGCTGCGCTGGGCGGCCGCCGCACGCAGGTCGCGTACGAACCGGCGGGCACGCTGGACCGGGGTGGGCGGCGGTGTGCGGTTGGCGCCCCGGGCGTAGCGGCGCTCGACGTAGTACTGGGCGACCGACAGCAGGGAGGTCAGCACCACGTACCAGGTGGTGGCGACCAGCAGCAGCGGGATCACCCGACCGTTGCGGCCGTAGATCACCTGGACCTGATAGAACAGCTCGCCGATCGACATCACGTAGACCACCGAGGTGCCCTTGAGCAGGCCGATGATCTCGTTGCCGGCCGTGGGCAGGATGACGCGCATGGCCTGCGGCAGCACGATCCGGCGGATCTGCCGCAGCCGGGGGATGCCCAGCGCGGCGGCGGCTTCCAGTTGTCCGTGGTCGAGAGAGACGACGCCGCCGCGGACGATCTCGGCGGCGTAGGCGGCCTGGTGCAGCGTCAGCCCGATGACGGCGGCCCCGATGGTGCCGATCAGGCTGTTGCTGTCGACGGACCAGAGCACCGGCCCGAAGGGGATGCCGATCCCCAACTCCTTGTACAGCGCGCTCAGGTTGAACCAGAACACCAGCTGGACGATCATCGGGATGGACCGGAAGATCCAGGTGTAGGTCCAGGCGACGGTCTGCAGCACCGGGCTGCGCGAGAGCCGCATGAAGGCCAGGACGGTGCCGAGGAGGAAGCCCAGCACGGTGGCACAGGCGGTGAGCTGGAGGGTCACCCACACCGCCTGGACGATCGTCTCGGACAGGACGTAGTCGCGGAAGACGCCCCACTCCCAGACGGGGTTAGTGGCCAGACCGTGCACGAACTGGGCGACCAGCACGATCACGGCGACGGCCGCCGCCCAGCGGGCGTAGTGGCGGGCGGGGACGACCTTGAGGGCGGCCGGGTCGTCCGGAGCGGGCGGGGCGGGCGGGGTGGCGGGGGCGGCGCCCGGGGAGGCCGTACCGGGCGGGGCGGCGTCAGTAGTGGATGCCATCGTGTTGTTCCTGCTCGACTCTTATGTGTGCTCGGGCGGGTTGATCCGCGATGTCTCGATCGCGGAGTCGGCGGACAGGTACTTCTCGAAGGGCAGCGGGCCGATGGTTTCCGGGTCGGCCTCCGTGTCGAACAGCGGCGTGTAGCCGGTGGCCAGGTACAGGCCGCGGGCCTCGGGCTGGCGCGGCCCGGTGGTCAGGTAGATCCGCCGGTAGCCGCGAGTACTCGCCTCGCGTTCCAGTTCGGCGACGGCGCGTCGGGCCAGACCGCGCCGCCGGTGGGCGGAGTGCGTCCAGATCCGCTTCAGTTCGGCCGTGGTCGCGTCGTAGCGGCGGAACGCGCCGCCCGCGACGGGCTCGCCGTGCTCCAGCAGCAGGAGGAGCAGTCCTCCATGGGGCGGGGTGAACTCCTCGTCGGGGTAGCGGGCGATCTCGGCGTGGGCATCCTTGCCGTAGCGGGTCGAGTACTCGTGCCCGAGTTCGCGCAGGAGGGGTACGACACGCGGGTCGGAGACCGGGACGTGAACGATGTCCAACGAGACTGCCGAAGACGGTGGTTGAGCTACGGAAGTCATGCGCCCACCGCCGCAAGGGTTTGCGTCCCCCGTGCCGCCCGCTCGGCGTCGCGCTTGGCGACCTCCTCACGGACGATCGGGATCACGTGCCGGCCGAAGTCGATGGCGTCGCCCAGCAGGTCGTAGCCGCGGGCGGAGAGGATGTCGACACCGAGGTCGTGGTAGTCCAGCAGGGCCTGGGCGACTGTCTCCGGGGTGCCGACCAGGGCGTTGGAGTTGCCTGCGCCAGCGGTGGCGGCGGCGGTCGGGGTCCACAGGGCTCGGTCGTAGCGCTCTCCCGCCTCGGCGATGGCGATCAGTCGCTGCGAGCCGACGTTTTTAGGCATTGCAGCTTCCGGGGCGCCGCTGCGGTGGTGCCGTACAAGACCGGCCTCGCGCCGCTCCCGAATGGCACCCACCGTACGGTGGGCCTTCTCCCAGGCCAGTTCCTCGGTCGGGGCGATGATCGGGCGGAACGCCACCTGGATGCGCGGCACGTCCGTACGGCCCGCGGCCCGCGCGGCGGCCTTCACCTTCTCGATCTGCTCGGCGGTCTTCTCCAGGGGTTCCCCCCACAGGCAGTAGATGTCCGCCTCGGCGCCCCCCGCGGCGTACGCGGCAGGTGACGAACCGCCGAACGACACCTTCGGGAGGGGCTGTTGAACGGGAAACACGTCGCTGACGAAGTCGTGGAAGCGGTAGTGCTCGCCCTCGTGGTCGAAGGGCTCGTGGCTGGTCCAGATCTTCTTCACGATCCGGATGTACTCGCGGGTGCGGGCGTAGCGCTCGTCCTTGGGGAGAGTGTCGCCCTCGCGGCCCTGCTCATGGTCGTTGCCGCCGGTGATGAAGTGCACCGTCAGCCGGCCCTCGCTGATCTGGTCGAGGGTGGCGAAGGTCTTCGCGGCGAAGGTCGGGAACGAGACGTTGGGGCGGTGGGCGAGCAGGATCTGGAGACGGTCCAGCCTGCTCGCGATGAACGCGGCGGCCGGCGCCGGATCCGGCGATCCGGAGCCGTAGGCGAACAGCACCCGGTCCCACCCGTGCTCCTCGTGTGCCCGGGCGAGCCGGAGCGTGTACTCCTTGTCGAAGGCGGCGCCGGAGCGCGGGGTGGTTTCGGAGCCGTCGTTGGTGGCGGCGATGCCGAGGAACTCCACTGGCATGGGAGATGGCCTTTCCTCAAGTCTTCGGTGCCGTGGCCGGGCAGGCAGGGCAGCGTGCAGGCACGGCGGAGCAGCCCTGCGGCCCGTGTGACGGCACGCCTCGGGGCTGGGAGCCGGGGGGGGGTGGGTGTGACGACGCCGGGGCAGGACCTGGGCGAGGCTGGGCGGCGGCAGCGCGTGCCCGGTCTCGCAGAACCGCCCCCGCACTGGTCCAGCGCGTGTCAGCGCGGGCGTGCGACGGTGCTACGAAAGGAGGGACTCGGCCCGCAACGGAGTGACCGAGGAAGGGAAGGGAAGGTGAGGGAAGGGCCGATCAGACAGCCCGCTACCGCTTCAGGCGCAACACGCGGCGGACCACACCCGACCGAAGTCGATGTGGCCACGGGTGACCAGGCGCTGTCCGGCATTCATGCGATTAATTGAGCAGTACGTCTCGCATCTCGTCAACTACGGCCCGGATGCCGGACGCACGTCGAGCGGCTCATGCCCGGTTGACACCTGCGTGCTGTGGCCCCATGCGATCGAGGACGGATCGGCTCGGTGATGACACGAGCCGGCCCACGGTATGGTATTCCCTACATTTCCTATCGGTTTACTAGGGAAGCATTGACGTTCCGTCTGCGGGGTGCGCAGGATGATGCACATGTCACCCGTGCAGCAACGACTCGTTCGTCGTCGGCATGTCGACTTTGGTCACGTCGTCAGCGCCGCCTGCTGTCGTGTGTAAGGCACACGGCTGACAGTCGGCGCGCGCCGCTCCGCTCCTTCTCCCTCATCCCGGGCAATCAGGCGAGCCCATGTCCGCTGCGTCTGATGTCCCGACGTACCTTCGAAGGACGACCGCCATGACCACGGCACTTCCGGCCCAGGCCACCACCCCGTCCGGCTCGCTGCTCCCCGAGGGCACCGATCCCGCCGAGCTCTGCGCCAAGGAGGTGACACGGCCGGAGATCCGGCCGGTCACCTACACGGACTCAGCTCCCGTGCGGCGGACGGGAGGCGATGCCGTCCGCATCGGCGACGGCCGCACCGTGGACGTCCCCATCGCACGCCTGCGCCGCAAGCCGGGCGCGGCTCACCGGCCCCGGATCGTCACCGTACGGCGGGTGGGCTACACGTACGTTCCCGACCAGCAGCACAGCTCCGACTCGACACCCTGCCGTTGACCTTGAGGAGAACTCCGCCATGGGCGTTGCCACTGCGCCGTCCGACCCTCTTTCGGAGCCCGGCCGTACCGGGCCCGGCCGCGCGCACTGGCTGCGCGTGGCCCGCGAGACGGCGGACGACCTGGCAACGGACGCGGTGGCCCGTGAACAGGCAGGCAAGGCCCCGCTCGACGCGGTGTCCCGGTTGCGTGAGGCGGCACTACTGACGCTCCTCCTGCCGGCAGAGTCCGGAGGAGGCGGCGCGGACTGGCCCACCGCCTACGCCGTGGTCCGGGAGATCGCAGCGGCCGACGGCGCGATCGGTCAACTGCTCGGCAGTCACTACTTCCTGTCGTGGAGCGCCCGGTTTTTCACCGAACCCGCCCGCGGCGCCCGACTCGAGCGACAGGACGCGGCGGAGCAGTGGTGCTGGGGTGGTGGTCTGGCTCGTCAGGAATCCCCTCTGACGTTGACCACGGCTCGTGGCGGCCATGTGCTCAACGGTCGACAGAGCTACACCACCGGAGTCCTGGTCGCCGACCGCCTCGCCGTGCGGGCCGTGCGGGCCGAAACCGGCGAACCAGTCGCCATCGTCGTCGATCCCGTCCACCACGGCGTCTGTGTCGATGGTGACGCCGACACCTTCGGTCAGCGCCTCGCGGCCGGCGGCAGCGTGGAGTTCGACGCCGTACCGGTCGCCGCCGACGACATACTCGGTTCCCTCTCCGCGGACGAGGACATCCTCTCGCCCCTGGCTGCCCTGGCCTCTCCGGTCGGGCGTCTCCTGTCCGTCCAGCTCCGGCTCGGCATGGCCGAGGGAGTGCTCGCCGAAGCCCGCGAGTACAGCCGGCCAGGTCACTCGCCCTGGCACCCCGCCCGGCCGGC
Organism: Streptomyces sp. NPDC007205; assembly: GCF_040634095.1. NCBI lineage: Bacteria > Bacillati > Actinomycetota > Actinomycetes > Kitasatosporales > Streptomycetaceae > Streptomyces > Streptomyces sp. NPDC007205. The sequence continues at coordinate 30,237 of NZ_JBEYEW010000014.1, read as the reverse complement.
CGGCTCTCCCCAGGACCCGCAGGTGCTGGCCGCCTACGGGGAACTCACCGTCCTCACCCGTTCCGCGTCCGCACTCACCGACCAGGCGCTGGAAGCAGTGCACGGCGGGCTGACACGCGGCGAAGACCTCACTTACGACGAGTACGCGGACATCTCCATCCTTGTCGCCATGGCCGAATCCGCCTCCTCCCGGGCCGCGCAGGAGTCCACCGCCCGCGCCCTGGAGATCGTCGGCGCCCGCTCCGCGTCTTCGCGGCTGGGCTTCGACCGCTTCTGGCGCAACGCCCGGACCCACACGCTGTACGAGCCCGTCACCCACCGGCTACGCGATGTCGGGGACTACTTCCTCAACGGCACGCATCCGCCGTTCGTCCTGCCTGTCTGACCTTTACCGGCCGACCCGGAGCGCCGAATCAGCGGCGCACGACGTTGCTGCCCGATGAATGCGATCGATCTCTCCCGACAGAATGGGCATGAGTCACGTTTTCCATGCCTGCCGCCCAGACATTTATGAACGCCGTACTTCACCCACATGTCGGACGGTTGAGAATATGAGACGTACGCGCAAGTGGCGTTGACCTGGCCGGATTTCGCTGCGACTCTCTTGGCTGTGAGCACGTCCGAGAACCTCACCGCTCGCCTGCACGTCGACCTACGACGTCAGGCCAGCGCCATCTGTGCAGTCGGTCGCCGTAACCGCTGACAGGCGCGGCTGACTGCGCCCCCTTTCACGATCAGCTTCTGCGTCAATGCTGTGTCTGCGCAGTCCTCGGGCCGCCACAGCGATTTCTGGCGAGTCTCTTTCCCGCCATTCGGCATCGGCCGTGCACCCTTTCCGTCACGTCCCGCCACGCGTTCCCAGCGGCACCGACGAACCCGGGAACCGCAGTATGCACTCCAGCCGCTCCATCGATCTCGAACAGGACGCTTCCATGGCCACGACGGCATCGACCCGACGCCAGTTTCTCTCTCTGCTCGGCCTTTCGGCGGTGGCCGTGAGCTGCGGCACGACCGCGACCGGAGCCACCTCCGGCAACGGGGGGACCAAGACGCTCCGGTACCAGGGCTGGGCGGGCCAGGTCACCCTGCCGGAGCTGGCCGAGGACCTCGGCTACCTGGGCGATGTGAAGCTGAAGTGGATCGGCAACACCATCAGCGGGCCACAGGACATCCAGTCCGCGGCCACGGGCCAGGTCGACTTCGGCGGGGCGTTCAACGGCGCCGTCGTGAAACTGGCGGCGAACGGGGCCCCCCTCAAGGCGGTCATCAGCTACTACGGCTCCGACAAGGACGCCTTCAACGGCTTCTACGTCCTCGAGGACAGCCCGATCCGCACGGCCAGGGACCTGATCGGCAAGAAGGTCGGCATGAACACCCTCGGAGCCCATGCCGAGGCCATGCTCGACATCTATCTGCAGCGTAGCGGTCTGTCCCGGGCACAGATCGGCGAAGTCGAGCCTCTCGTGGTGCCTCCGGTGAACACCGAGCAGACACTGCGTCAGAAGCAGATAGACGTGGCCGTGCTCGGCGCGATCCTGCGCGACAAGGCCCTGGCAACCGGGGGGATCCGGCCCCTGTTCACCGACTACCAACTGCTCGGCGCGTTCAGTGCCGGCACCTATGTGATGACCGACCGCTTTCTGAAGGAGAACCCTGACACGGCCCGGGTCTTCGTCACCGGTGTCGGAAAGGCTATCGAGTGGGCCCGTTCCACTCCGCGCGGCGAAGTCGTCGCCCGGATGACGGACATCGTGAAGAAACGCGGCCGGAACGAGGACACCGCGCCGCTGAAGTACTGGCGCTCCTTCGGCGTCGCCGAGACGGCGGGCCGGATCACCGACAAGGAGCTGCAGCTGTGGATCGACTGGTTGGCCGAGCGCGGAGACATCAAGAAGGGCCAGGTCAAGGTGGCCGACCTCTACACCAATGAGTTCAACGCGGCTTCTTCCTCCTCGACGACCGGGAGCTGACCCGATGCCGGATTCCACCACACCCAAGATCATGCTGAGGCAGGTGCGAAAGGAGTTCACCGTCGCCGGCCGGCCGGCGCATCAGGCCCGGCAGGGCACCCGGTTCACCGCCCTCGACGGCATCGACCTGGACATAGCGGCCGGCGAGTTCATCGTCCTGGTCGGTCCCAGCGGCTGCGGAAAGTCGACCCTGCTCGATCTCCTCGGCGGCCTCGCCCAGCCCACCGGCGGGCAGATTCTGCTGGACGGCAAACCTGTCAACGGCCCGGGCCTGGACCGCGGCATCGTCTTCCAGCAGTACGCGCTGCTCCCGTGGCGAACGGCGCAGGGCAACGTCGAGTTCGGCCTGGAGGCCACCGGCGTCCCACGGCGTCAACGGGCCTCGCGCGCCCGCGAGTTCCTGGATCTGGTGGGCCTGACCGGATTCGAGGAACGCCACCCGCATGAGCTCTCGGGCGGGATGCGCCAGCGGGTGGCGATCGCCCGCAGCCTCGCCTACGACCCCGATGTGCTCCTGATGGACGAACCGTTCGCCGCGCTGGACGCCCAGACCCGGGAGTCGCTGCAGGAGGAACTGCTGCGCATCTGGCAGCGCACCGGCAAAACCGTCGTCTTCATCACCCACGGCATCGACGAGGCCGTGTACCTGGGCCAACGCGTCGCCGTCATGACGTCGAGGCCGGGCCGCATCAAGCAGATCGTGCCGGTCGCCTTCGACTCTCGTACGGCGACGGACGACCTCCGCTCGAGTCCCGAGTTCGCACGCCACCGGCACGAGATCTGGGCACTGCTGCACGACGAGGTGGCCAGGGCCCAGCAGTTGGAGAAGGAGGAGGCTTCCGTATGAGTCCCATAACCGGCACGGCCGCCGACAAGACCATGATGCCGGGCTCTGCGAGCACCACCGCGCCCGTCCCGGCTGCTTCCCCTGCCGCGTCCGGACCACCCGGGGCATCGGCATCGGAGGCACACCGGGTCCCCTCCCCCACGGCCCGGGTCCGCCGGGCGGTGTCGCGGCTGCCGTACCTGCTGGTGAAGGGGGCGACCAAGTCCGCGGCGATCGTGGCTCTGCTGATCGTTTGGGAGACCGCACCGCGACTCGGCCTGGTCGACCGGACCTTCCTGCCGCCATTCAGCGAGGTCGCCCGCGCCTGGTGGGGGCTGGCAGCCGACGGCCAACTCACCGACAACGCACGGGCGAGCCTGGTCCGCTCCTTCAGCGGATTCTGCCTCGCCGTGGCCGTCGCCGTGCCGCTCGGCCTGCTGATCGGCTGGTACCGGCCGGTCGCCGACCTTCTCGGACCGCTGCTGGAGGTCTTCCGCAACACCGCGGCTCTCGCCCTGCTGCCGGTGTTCGTGCTGCTGCTGGGCATCGGCGAGACCTCGAAGATCTCCATCGTGGTGTACGCGTGCCTCTGGCCGGTCCTGCTCAACACCATCAGCGCGGTGCGCAACGTCGACCCGACCCTGGTGAAGCTGGCGAAGTCGATGGACCTGTCCGCACCCCGGCTGTTCCAGAAGGTCATCCTGCCGTCCTCGGTACCGGTGATCTTCACCGGCATCCGGCTGGCCGGAGCGGCGTCCATCCTGGTTCTGGTCGCCGCCGAGATGATCGGCGCCAAGGCGGGCCTCGGCTATCTGATCAACGCCTCGCAGTACAACTTCGCCATCCCGCAGATGTACGCGGGCATCCTCACGATCTCCGCCATCGGCGTGGCCTTCAACCAGGCCCTGGTGGCCGTTGAGCGGCGGCTCAGCTCCTGGCGCGTACCCGCGGGCGGCTGACCCCGCCGCCGGCTCGCCCCACTGGCCTCCGGTCCCGCGCATGAGCGCTCCGGCTCATGGACCGCGACGGCCCGCGCCCACGACGTCCGCACGCACCGATCACCTCACTCCACCGACCCGAGGTACCTCATGACCACCACGAGCCCCCGTCAGCTGCACCTCAACGCCTTCCTGATGAACGCCGGCCACCACGACGCCGCCTGGCGGCACCCCCGTACCCAGCCCGAACGCGTCACCGATCTGCGCTACTTCCAGCAGCTCGCGCAGACCGCCGAGCGCGGTCTGCTCGACTCGGTCTTCCTCGCCGACGGCCTCGCTCTGTGGGGCAAGGTCCGGCACAACGCGCTCGGCGGCTTCGAACCACTGACCCTGCTGTCCGCTCTGGCCGCGGTCACGGAGCACGTCGGCCTGATCGCCACCGTCTCCACGACCTTCAACGAGCCCTTCCACACCGCCCGCAAGTTCGCTTCCCTGGACCACATCAGCGGTGGCCGGGCCGGCTGGAACATCGTCACCTCCGGCACCGTGAACGAGGCCCGCAACTTCGGGCAGGACGAGCACCTGGAGCACCGGCTGCGCTACGACCGGGCGCGGGAGTTCGTCGACGTCGCCACCAAGCTGTGGGACAGCTGGGAGGACGAGGCGATCCTGCTCGACCGTGAGCGCGGCGTCTACGCCGACACCGACAAGGTGCGGGAGATCAACCACCGCGGGGAGTACTTCGGGGTGCAGGGCCCCCTGAACGTACCCCGCACCCCACAGGGATATCCGCTGCTGGTGCAGGCAGGCTCGTCGGAGGACGGCAAGGAGTTCGCCGCCCAGTACGCAGAGGCGGTCTTCACCGCCCAGCAGACCCTTGCCGACGGCCAGTCCTTCTACAAGGACCTCAAGTCCCGGCTGCCCCGCTACGGCCGTACCGGGGACCAGCTCCTGGTCCTGCCGGGTATCGCCCCCGTCATCGGCTCGACCGAGGCCGAGGCGCGCGCGTTGGAGCAGGAGCTGACCGCACTTCAGGTCCCGGAATACGGACTCGCCCAACTCTCCGGGATGCTCGGCACCGATCTGACCGGGCTGCCGCTGGACGGACCGCTGCCCGACCTGCCCGAGGAACAGGACATCAACGGCAACAAGAGCCGTTTCGCGCTCGTCGCCGAACTCGCCCGCCGCGACGGCCTCACCCTGCGCGAGCTCATCGCCCGTCTCGGCGCCGGACGCGGCCACCGCGTCTTCGCCGGCACCCCCGAGCAGATGGCCGACCAGCTTCAGGAGTGGTTCACCCAGGGCGCCGCCGACGGCTTCAACATCATGCCGCCCCATCTGCCGGGCGGCCTGGAGGACTTCGTCGACCACGTGGTGCCGATCCTGCAGCGGCGCGGCCTGTTCCGCACCGAGTACACCGGCCGCACCCTGCGCGAGCACTACGGTCTGGCCCGCCCCGCCAACCGGCTGGTCGCGGCAGTCGCCGGAGAGAGGCAACCGGTATGAGCGGGCTGGAACTCACCACCGACGTCCTGGTGGTCGGCGGCGGCCCCGCGGCCACGTGGGCCGCGCTCAAGGCGGCGCAGGACGGGGCCGACGTGGTCCTCGCCGACAAGGGCTACTGCGGCACCAGCGGCGCCACCGCCTCAGCCGGTACCGGCGTCTGGTACGTCCCCCCGGAGCCCGCCGCGCGGGAGGCGGCCATGGCGAGCAGGGAGGCCCTGGGCGGATACCTGGCCGACCGGCGCTGGATGACCCGGGTTCTGGACCAGACGTACGCCGGAATCAACGAACTCGCGGCGGCCGGGCGCTACCCCTTCCCGGCCGGGCCCGACGGGAAGCAGCTCAGGAACGGGCTGCAGGGGCCGGAGTACATGCGCAGGATGCGGATCCGCGTCCAGCGTGCCGGGGCACGCATCCTCGACCACAGCCCGGTCACCGAACTGCTCACCGACCCCTCCGGCGCCGTCGCCGGGGCGCGGGGCCACCGGCGCCAGGCTGGGCAGCCGTACCGGGTGCGCGCCGGAGCGGTCGTGCTGGCCACCGGCGGCTGCGCATTCCTCAGTGGAGCGCTCGGCTGCAACGTCAACACCGGCGACGGTGCCCTGTTCGCCGCCGAGGCGGGCGCGGAGCTGTCCGGGATGGAGTTCTCCAGCGCGTACGGCATCGCGCCTGAGGGGACCTCCGTCACCAAGACCGCGTTCTACTCCTTCGCGACCTTCTACCGTGCGGACGGCTCGGTCCTGGAGGGGGCGGCCGGCCAGGGCGGCAGGTCCGTGATCGCGCGAACGCTGCTCAGCGAGAAGGTGTACTGCCGCCTGGACCGGGCGGACGAGGCGGCCCGGCAGGCGATGCGGCTGGCCCAGCCGAACTTCTTCCTCACCTTCGACCGGCTCGGCATCGACCCCTTCACCCAGCTCTTCGCCGTCACGCTCCTCGCCGAGGGCACCGTGCGCGGCACCGGCGGCATCCGGATCACCGGCGACGACTGCTCCACCACCGTCCCCGGACTGTACGCGGCCGGGGACGCCGCGACCCGCGAGCTGATCTGCGGCGGCTTCACCGGCGGCGGTAGCCACAACGCCGCCTGGGCCATCTCCTCCGGCACCTGGGCGGGCCGGGGCGCCGCCCGCCACGCCCGCTCCCTGGGCGCCCGCGCCGGTACCAGGCCCGTGGTGGCAGCGGGCGGAGCCGGACTCCGGCCCACCGGGACACCCGGTCCGGCCGACGGCTTCCGGCACGTCATCACCGCCGTCCAGGGCGAAGTGCTTCCGTACGAGAAGAACTACCTGCGCCATGGTGACCGGCTCACAGCCTCGCTGAAGGTGCTCGACGCCGTGTGGGAGGAGTCACGCGCGTCCCTGCACGCCGGGGGCGGGGACGTCGTACGGGCCAGGCAGGCGGCAGCCATGACGGCGCACGCCCGCTGGATGTACGCCGCCGCCCTGGCCCGCACCGAGACGCGCGGCATGGCCAAGCGGCTCGACTTCCCGGCGCAGGACCCGGGGCAGCACCACCGCATCGTCACAGGTGGCCTCGACCAGGTGTGGACCCGCGCCGAGCCGCTGCCGACCGCACCAGCCGCACTGGCGGCACCCACCGCACCGGTGGCACCACTGGAGGTGGCGTCGTGATCGAACTGGTCTCGGCGGAACGATGCATCACCTGCGACAGGTGCATCAAGGTCTGCCCGACCAACGTCTTCGACCGTGGCGGGGACGGCATCCCCGTACTCGCCCGCCGCGACGACTGCCAGACCTGCTTCCAGTGCGAGGCGAACTGCCCGGCCGACGCCCTCTACGTCGTGCCCCTGGCACGCCCGATGCCCGACGACTCCGCCGCGCGTGACGAGGAGCACCTGAGCCGTACCGGCCTGCTCGGCAGCTACCGCCGGCACATCGGCTGGGGACCAGGCCGTACACCCGGCGCCCTGCGAGCCGTCGGCCCGCCCCTCGTACCGCCGGGCTCCAAGGAAACCTCCCTGCCCATCACCTCCTGATCACCCCCAGTCGATCACGATCACTGATCGCTCCTCGAAAGGACACCCACGTATGACCGCCAGCACCGGCTTCGACATCCGCAGGATCGGCGGCCGTATCGGCGCCGAAGTCCTCGGTGTGGATCTCTCCACCGACCTCGACCCCGCCGTCGTCACCGAGATCGACTCCGCGCTCCTGGAACACAAGGCGCTCGTCTTCCGCAACCAGGACCTCGACGACGCCGGCCAGCTCCGCTTCGCCTCCCTCTTCGGCGAGCTCACCACCGCCCACCCCACCGTGCCCTCCGTCGAGGGCCGGCCCGAGATCCTGCCCGTCGACGGCGACGAAGGCATCCGCGCCAACCACTGGCACACGGACGTCACCTTCGTGCGGACGCCTCCGAAGGCGTCCACGCTGCGCAGCATCGTGGTCCCGCCCTACGGCGGCAACACCCTCATCGCCAACTCGGCCGCCGCCTACCGCGACCTGCCCGAGCCGCTGCGCGACCTGGCCGACAAGCTGTGGGCGGTGCACACCAACGACTACGACTACGCCGCCCCGAAGAACGAGAAGGCCGCTGAGCACCGCAGGCGGTTCGTCTCCCGGAAGTACCGCACCGCGCACCCCGTCGTCCGCGTCCACCCCGAGACCGGGGAGCGCGGCCTGTTCATCGGCGGCTTCGCCCAGAGCATCGTCGGCCTCGGCCCCTCCGACTCCCGAGACCTGCTGCGCATCTTCCAGTCGTACGTCACCCGCCCGGAGAACATCGTGCGCGTGGCCTGGACGCCGGGCGACCTCGTCCTGTTCGACAACCGCATCACCCAGCACTACGCCCCCGACGACTACGGCGACCTCCCGCGCCTGCTGCATCGGGTGACCGTCGCGGGCGACGTCCCCGCCGGTGTCGACGGCACGCTCAGCCACACCATCGAGGGCGACGACGCCTCCCACTACACACCCGCAGCGGCCTGAACCTCCCCGGTCGCCGGGCGGGGAGACCCGTCCGGCGACCGGTGACCTGCCCACAGCGGATGCCGACCGAAGCCGTACGGGATAATGGGCGCATGCGGATCTCAGCCAGGGCGGACTACGCGGTACGTGCCGCGCTGCAGCTCGCCGCGTCACGGGACGACGGGCCGATGAAGGCCGAGGCCATCGCCGACGCCCAGGACATCCCGCACAAGTTCCTCGAAAGCATCCTGAACGACATGCGCCGGGGCGGTCTCGTCCTCAGCCAGCGCGGCGGCAGCGGCGGCTACCGGCTGGCCAGGCCCGCCGAGTCCATCAGCATCGCCGACGTCATCCGCGTCGTGGACGGACCGCTTGTCTCGGTGCGCGGGGTCCGCCCTCCGGAGCTGTCCTACACCGGCCCCGCCGAGTCACTCCTGCCGCTGTGGATCGCACTGCGGTCCAATGTGCGCGAGATTCTGGACGGCGTGTCACTGGCCGACGTCGCAGCCGCCCGACTACCTGCCGAAGTGTCGGCGTTGAGCGATGCCCCAGGAGCGTGGGTAAACCCCTGACACGCTGCGCCATTTCACGCTCGTCCCAGAATACGAGATAAGGGCGTCCACCATGCGAACACCCTCTCGACTACGCCCTGGAGACCCAGACCAAGCCCCACTTCGCCGAAGCTCCGGACGAGGCGCTGCTCGTGCACGAGCTGGCGCACCAGTGGTTCGGCAACTCCGTGACCCCGCGCAGCTGGAGGGACATGTGGCTCAGCGAGGGGCTGGCCACCTACGCGGAGTGGCTGTGGGAGGAGAAGCAGGGCGGCAGGAGCACCGACGAGATCTTCCAGAACTTCTACGACGGAACGGGCGCCGAGAGCGAGGGCATCTGGGCCTTCCCGCCCGCCGATCCGCCCAGCGGGGGCGCGTGTCCGACCCGCCCGTCTACGGACGCGGCGCCATGGTCGTGCACAAGGTGCGCAAGGCCGTCGGCGACGAGCGGGAGTTGCCGCCTCGGTGAGTGGGGTCGATACCGTGGCACGGCGATCGTCTCGTGCGCGCTGCACAGGGCGGTCGCCGAAAGTACACGAGAAACGGGGACACCTCGCCATGGCTCACTCGGCCCGCTCTGCCCACATAGTCCGTGCCACGCGCATCGGCGTGTTCGCCGCGGCCGTGTTCTCAGCCGCGGCTGCCTTGACCGGATGCTCCACCGCCGACGGCGCTTCCGCGCACGCGGGCGCTGCGCCGGCCGAGAGGCCGTTGCTCACCAGGGCCGAGGCGAACAAGGCGGTGGACGCCTATCAGCAGCTCAACAACCAGGCCAACGCCCAGCGTTCCGCCTCACTCATGGCAAGGGCGGAAGGCGGCGCGGTCCTTGCGATGGACCAGGCGTACTTCACACAGATCCCAGCCCTCGCCAAGAGCGACGTCGCGGACAACCTCGCTCCGTTCGCGTACGTCAACCGCACCTTCTACATCCCGCCCGCTTCCTCGAAGGCCGACTGGTTCCTGGTGCGCGCCCAAGGCGCGCATCTCACCCATGGCAAGCCGGGCAAGCTGTGGTCGAAGGACATCAGGTTCCTCGTCTTCAAGCGCTCCGGTGACGGCTGGCGGATGGTCGTCGCCCGCGACTTCGAAGGGTCCGACGTGGCCAAGGTGCCGCACATCGCCCTCGACGGAGCCGGGCTGATGAAGGTCGCCGGCCCCGACACCAAGATCGGTAAGACGGCGCCGTCGCAGTTGCCGGAACTGGTCACCGATCTGTGGGTGACAGGTGGTCGCGACACCCCGCTCGCCGACACCTCAGCCCGGCGCACCGGCAGGTCCTGGTACACCGAGCGGGCCGACAACCTGGGCGGGCATGCCTGGGCCGACTTCAAGAAGACCGCTCCCCGCGCCGGGGACGTCTTCGCCGCGAAAACCGCTGGCGGTGGCGCGCTCGTGTTGTCCGACAGCGCTGTCGACGAGACCTTCCTCGCCAAGGACCTGCAGTCCTATGTCAACCTCGGCGACTCGGACAAGCCGTTCGTCAAGCACAACCCGGACGCGCGTATGTACAAGGTCGTCCGCCACTACGCACAGACGGAGCTCGGAATCATCTCCGCAGACGGCAAACCTTCCGTCTACTCCATCGGCACCCAGGTGATCAAGGTGGACGCCACGCCGACGGCCGACATCTAGGACATGAAGGACCGCGCCACCCTGAACGCGGCCAACTCGCCCTGCGGAGCGGGATACTGGTGCCTTCTGACCACGAGGTGACCAGGGGAGCGCATCGGTGAACTCTGCGGGGAAATGGGATCGTCGGGGTGTGGGCGGCGGGCGGGACGCGCGGCATGCGGTCGTCGTGGGCGGGAGCCTCGCGGGGCTGCTCGCGGCGCACGTCCTCGCCGGGCACGCCGACCGGGTGACCGTCGTCGAACGCGACCGGTTCCCGGACGGTACGAAGCCGCGGCCCGGCGTACCGCAGAGCCGGCATCCGCATGTCCTGCTGGAGGGCGGGCAGGTGGCTCTGGAGTCGCTGCTGCCGGGCTTCGTCGCGGAGCTGCGGGCGGCGGGGGCACCGCGCGTGGGCCTGCCGTCGGACTTGGTGCAGAGGCAGAACGGGCACTGGTTCCGGCGGCTGCCCGCGACGACACACGTTTACACCGGTTCCCGCGCGCAGTTGGAGGAGCTGGTGCGGCGGCGCGTCCTCGCCAACCCGGTGATCAGCGTGGTGGAGGGGACCGATGCCGTCGGGCTCCTCGGTGACGCCTCGCGCGTGCGGGGCGTGCTGCTGCGGGACCGCTCCGGCGACGCCCGGGGGAAGCAGCGCGCCCTTGAGGCCGACCTGGTCGTCGACGCCTCCGGCGGCGGTACGAAGGCCCCGCAGTGGCTCACGGCGATCGGGGCCGAGGCCGCGCACGAGGAGACCATCGACACGGGTCTCGCGTACGCCTCGCGTGTCTACCGCGGCAGGAGCGGCGTCCTCGACGGCGACACCTGCGGCTACTACGTCTACCCCAGCCGAGAGCAGGTCCACGGCGGTGGTGCTCTGCCACTGGAGGACGGCACCCATCTGGTCATCGTCTCGGGGCTGCGCGGTGACGAACCGCCCACGGACGACGACGAGTTCGAGACGTACACCAGGAAGAGGCTGCCGCATCCGCTCCTGCACCAGTGGCTGGACGAGGCCGAACCGCTCTCGTCGGCGTTCGGCCACCGGCGGACCGCGAACATCCGCCGCCGCTACGACCTGCCCGGCCGCCGCCCGGCCGGATTCATCGCCGCCGGCGACGCGCTGTGCACCTTCAACCCGATCTACGGGCAGGGCATGGCCGTCGCCGCGATGAGCGCGGTCGCCCTGCGCGACACGCTCGCCGATCCCCGCCGGGTCCCCACGACGCAGCGCGCGCAGCGGGCGCTCCTCGCGGCGTCCCGGCAGGCGTGGGACATCTCCGCCGGGGCGGACCGCAAGATGCCGGGCGCGGTCGGCACTGCCGTGGCCGCCGGGCCGGCGGACCGCGTCGCCGACTGGTACCTGCAGCGTGTCCTGGAGCGCTACCCCGGCGACCCCGTGGTGGGGCCCGCCTTCCGCTCCGTACTGACGCTCCGCGCACCCGTCACCGCCCTGTTCGCCCCGGCCGTGGCCCGGGCCGTCCTCCTGCGCCCGCCCGCGCCCACGCCCACCGAGCCGCCGACGACACCGGAGGAACCGGGGTTGAGCGAGGCCGGCAGCTGATGGCAACCCCCCGCGCGCTGAGCACCGGTAACGGCCGATCCCCTCGCCCGGGGACGGTGAGCGGCTGCGCGGGCCGTACCGGTCAAGTCCCCCGCCCCATGTCGACGGCAGCAGGAGCATCCCCGTGACCAGCCGAGTTCTTCTCGTCTCCCCCGCAACGAGCGTGTCGTTGCGGCAGGCGCGGTTCGATGACGGCGGCTCGCTCGACGAGGCCGGCACGGCGCGGGCCCGGGCGGCGGCCGGCTCGCTGCCCGCCGCGGGGCGTGTGGCCGTCTCCCCCGGCGCGCGCTGCCGGGAGACGGCCACGGCGCTGGGCCTCGACGGCGTGCCGGTGCCGGAGCTGGCGGGGCTCGACGTGGGCCGCTGGCGGGGCCGCACCCTGCAGGAGGTGGGGGCCGCCGAGCCGGAGGCCGTGGGCCACTGGCTCACCGACCCCGGCTGCGCACCGCACGGTGGTGAGTCCGTGCAGGATCTGTGCGCAAGGGTCGCGCGGTGGCTGGCCGACGCGCAGGCCGTGGAGGGCCGTACGGTTGCCGTCGTCGAGCCGGAGGTGGTGCGGGCGGCCGCCGTCGACGCGCTGGGGGTGCCCCCCACGGTGTTCTGGCGCCTCGATGTGCCGCCGCTGACCGTGACCGAGCTCAGCGGCCGGGCCGGGCGCTGGAATCTGCGGCTGGGGCGTCCGCTTGCCGCGCCGGACGCCGATTAGGTGCCGCCGAGCGGCTGTTCAGGCTGCCGTGTCCCGGTGACGGCGCAGCAGCGCCGCTATCGCGCAGCGCAGGCAGGTGCCGCCGGCGCCCGGCTCCGTGGCTTGGCGGTCGGGGCAGATCGTCGGCGCCGGGTGGGACCGTCCCCGGCAGCCGTCCCCGGAGGCCGCTATCAGCGTCTCCAGGTCGTGCAGGAGCTGTTCGGTGCGCTTGGCCTGCTGGGCGAGCACCCGCACGCGGGCGCTCTGGCCGCCGATCTGCCGTCGACTGGCGACCAGTTGCTCGTATTCCTGCGGGGTGAGGGCGACCGCGTCGCGGCCACCGAGGGTGATGCGGCGCGGCTGTGGGGCTCTGGCCACTCGGTTCCTCCGCTCCTCGGCCGGGTGATCCGCGTCCGGCCCGCCGGATTCCCGTGCCCTTCCGGTGATCCCGTGCGCGTCGGTGTCCGCAGAACGCCGGAGGGCCCCCCGATGGTTCCGAAGGGCCCTCTGTCGGGCGGCTGTTGTCCGGAAGGAGTCAGCGGGCGGCCGGAACCGCTCGCCCGCTCCCGGCCGTCGCCGGCCCGGGGTTCAGCAGGCGCTCGGCCAGCTCGCCGAAGAGGAGGCCGAATCCGCCCCACAGAGCGGTCTGGATCGCCAGTGCCGAGAGCCGGAACCGCCACAGCAGGCTGGCCGGGAAGCCCTTGGGCACCTCGTTGACGACGGGCAGGAACTGGTAGGCCAGACCGATCACGACGGTGAACGCGGCCACCGCGACGACCGTCGCCCACCAGGTCCCCAGACGGGGAGCCAGGCGCTTGCCCAGGAGGGTGGCGGCGATCGCCAGCAGGACGCTGAGCAGCATCATCAGGAAGTACAGGGTGGTCCGCTTGCCGATGGTGTCGGGGTTGCCGACCGACGGCGGGTTGGCCGGGTACTTCAGGAACGGCACGACGTACACGGCGAGCAGGGCGCAGCCCGACAGCAGCAGTGCCGTGGCGCGCGGGCTGAAGCGGCCCACGCGGCCCAGGGCGAAGCAGAAGGCGAGCGCGGCGATGCCGCCGAAGGCGACCCCGTAGACGAGGACGCCGGTGGCGAGGCCGGCGGTGGACTGCAGGGAGCGGGAGACGACCTCCATCTCGTGCTCATGGGAGTGGGCCTCCTCGAAGCTGATCGCCTTGTCGACGCTCGGCTCACCGAGGACGTACGCCACGACGAGGGCGAGCACGCCGGCGGCGAGGCCGGCGAGCATGCCCCGTACGAGAAGGTTCCGTACGGTTGCGGAACTCATGGGCGGGCGGTGTCCCCTCGCCTCAGTGGCAGGGGAAGCCGAGCAGGTGGCGGGCGTCGTGCACCCACTCGTGGACGTCCGTGCCGTTGACCACGGAGGTGGCGCCCTGCTCGGCGCCGACGAAGTAGAGCAGGATCAGCATGAGGATGCCGAAGAAGACCGCCCAGGGAGCAATCGCCTTCAGCGGCAGCGTGGCGGGAACGGCGGGGGTGGTGGCTGTCGGCTGGGCGACGGTCTGCGCCATGGCAGAACCTCCTCTGGGAGTTCGCGTCCCATCTCGGTGGTGCACAGGACGACGGCCACGGGTCTGACTCATGGGACGCCGCGGGGGCGTCTCGCATACAGTGGCGCGACCGTGCCGGATTCCCACCGGCTTCCGTCTCGCCGTCGTCGATATCGGACAGACCGTACCGCGAGCCGCACGCACGGCCAAGACCGCCTGCCCCGCCGTGATCTTCCTCTCTCACCAGGAGGGACGCTACGAGACCGGAGGGACGGCAGCGCAGGCGGGGCCCAACTCGACGGTCCTCCGGTGCCGTTGTGCACGGGTCTGTCGGTGGCGCGCACCGGACGGTGGACCCTCGGTCAGCGGGGATCCGCACGGCGCCGTGGCGGTGTGAAGGCGTACAGGTCGAGGATGTCCGGCCGGGGAGCGACGCCCGGGCCGCCCGCCCGCACCCAGGTCACGATGTCCTCGGTTGCGTCCGGATCGTTGACGAGTCCGAGCCAGACGGGCCGCGCACCGGCGGCCCGGCCCGCGGTGGACGGCTGTACGACGATGACGTTGGCCTGGTCGCACACGTCGAGACAGTCAGAGATGCGCACCGGCACCTCGGCCCGCAGCCGTGCGGTCTGCGCGGCGTGATCGACTCCCATGACCTTGGGACTGCCGCAGCAGCAGTCCCGGCACACGACGACCCGGCACGGCGCCCCGGCGCTCCCCGTGACCTCGCCGCCGGACGCCTCTTCCGTCGGCCTCTCCGGCACGCCCATGTCACTCCCTCCCGGGGAGATCCGCCCCGGTGTGCGTCGAGGAGGCGACCGCGTGAGTCTCTGGCTCCCGGGTCGCTCGCCCGGCCTTCCCGCCCCGGCCGGGGCGGGGGCCTGCCGGAACTCGCTCACCGGTCACAGTGGCGGGACCGCGCCGGATTCACACCGGCTTCCTCGGACCGCCGTCGCCCTATGTCGCCGGTCATCATGCCATCACCGGTCGGAGCGCCGCGCGTACCGTCACCGCCCACGCCCTCCCAGGCGCGGCCGGAGCGACGACCGGGCTACCGCTGCGCGCTGCCCGCAGGGCGCCGGCCAGGCCGGTGGGCCGTGGGGCGTATGCGGGGTATCAGGGCCGGGACTTCGGCGCGGTAGGCGTCGTAGGCGGCGCCGAACCGCTGGGCCATCAGGCCGTCCTCGACCCGGACCCGGCGCAGCAGCCAGGGGACGGCGACCGCCAGGAACGCCACCCAGACGCCGAAGCCGCAGGCCAGCATGCCACCCACGACCAGGCCGAGCAGCCCGGTGTAGATGGGGTGGCGGACCAGCCGGTAGGGCCCGTCCGTCCGTAGCTCGTGGTGCTCCCGGACCGTCGGCACACTGGCCCACATCGTGCCCAGCACCCAGCGGGCCCACAGCAGCAGGGCGGTCGAGGCGACGGCGAGCAGGACACCCAGGAACGCCGGCTCGGGCCGCCAGTACCGCAGCTGACGCCAGAATCCCTCGGTGTGCCCGACCAGGGTGAAGAACAAGAAGACGCCCGCGGTCAGCAGCAGCCGGTGCGGCAGTGTGCGGCGCAGTCCGCGCACCCAGCCGCGCAGTCCGGACCGGCTCTTCACGCCGAAGTAGACAGCGCCCACGGCCCAGGCCGCGACGAAGACCAGGACACAGACGTCGATGGTCAGGACAAGTGCCGAGTGAAGAGAACCCATACCTCAAGACTGCTCCGCGCACCCGGCCGGCCACCACCACCCACGGGTCGATGGAGACGCCCCCGTCTGTCTCCACCGTGCTCAGCCGTTCTCCCTCCACGGAGGGAGAAATCGCGGACAAGGCCCCTGGGGGACACGGCAGTTCGGGCGTGTCCCGGATGTGGCGCTGCTAGCCTGCGCGCAGGTGCTCGGGCGGGACAGGGGAGGAGCTGAACGCCGTGGTCCATGCGTTCGCCGTGTACCGGGACGCCATGCGCGAGGCGTGGGGAGACTGGTGGCTGGCCTGGCCCCTGCTGCAGAAGGTCGCCGTGGGGGACGTCCTGCACGACTCGCGGGGGTCCGTCCGCGCGGCCGGGACGCTGGCCGACCACAGGATCGCCTTCGACGCGACCGCGCCTGAGGCCCGCGGCACCTTCCTGCACGACGCCGGCGGCGGGATCGACGTCCGTCTCAAGGCCTCCGGCGCCACGGACCCGCTCTTCACGGCCCTCGGCGACGCGGACGCCGGAGTGCTGCTGCGGTTCACCCGGCAGCGGGCCGCGCTGGTGGCGTACCGGGGCCTGGCCGGGAGCGGACTGACGGACACCCCCGCCCTGGCCCGGGCACTGGTCCGGCGCTACTGGGCGGGCCGGTGGGAGGCCGGGCTGCTCGCCGTGACCGAGGTGGTCCGGGCCGATGCGGCGGTCGTGCTGGTGGCCGCCGAGGCGGGCGCCTCGGCCGAGCTGCGCCTGACCACGTCCGTCGGTAGCGGGCCGCTGCAACTGCTCGACCTGGCGGGCTCGGCGCGGCTCGCCGGCAGCAGGCACCTGGGCTTCCAGTGGATCGGCGAGGCCCTTACGCCGCTCTTCCGGGTCGTACGGCTGCGCGGCACCTGGCTCGGCGGGGTGCGCGAGGAGTACGGGCCCGTGCAGCCCGGACGCGGCCTCGACGCCGAGCCGGTACCGCCCCTGCTGCTGGAGCAGGCCGCCGACGACCCGGCGGCCGTGCTGGAGGCCCCGCCCCAGCTCGTCGAGGAGTCCGGGAACGGGACCGAACCCGCGACCGGGACCGGACCCGAGCCGGCCCAGGACGCGTCCTGACCGGCCCGGCCCCGCTCTCCGTCCGGCGCGCCGCCGCGCGGCTGCACGCCGTCGCCGGGCTGGAGGAGGAGTTACGCCGGTGGCAGGGCGCGAGCCACGCCGGCGGACCGCTGGAGAAGCACCACAGCCAGCTCGAGGCGATCCTCGCGCTGCTCGGCGTGGGAGTGGCCGACGTACGAGCGCGGCTCGCCGACGGACGCGCCGACGACGTGCCCGGCCGGGTCCTGGACCTGCATCATGTGTGGGACTACTACCGCACCCGGTTGCTGCTGCGCCGCGTCCGTGACTACCGCCGCGTCCTGGACGTCGCCGACGAGGTGGCGTGGGAGTGCTACGGCCCGGTCCTCGGGCTCGCCGGTGCCCGCCCCAAGGAACCCCCGCTGGTCGGTTTCAGCCGGGCGGCCGCGCCGCGCGCCCACCGCCGGGGCAGCGCCTACCACGATCTGCTGCCCCGCGGTGGCATCCACACCCGCGAGGGCCGTGCGGCCGCCGCGCGGCTGCCGTTCCCGGTCATCGACGTGCCCTGGTCCTTCGGCTCCCATCTGCCCGCGCTGCTGACGGTGGCGCACGAGGCCGCGCACCACATCGACGACGACCGCGGCCTCGGCGACGAGATCCGCCGGCGGGTCGCGACGGCCGGTCTTCCTCCGGAGCGTGCCGTCCCCTGGGAGCGGTGGTCGGGCGAGGCGTTCGCCGATGTGTGCGCCGCCGTGCTGTGCGGGCCCGCCTACGTCTGCGTACTCGCCGAACTGCTCGACGCCGGGGACGACGCGGACGAGCGGGACTTCGACGGCGCGCATCCGCCGCCCGGGGCCCGGCTGCGGCTGGCCGGTGCCGCCGCCCGGCTGGCCGGACACCCGGGCGCGCAGGACGACACCGACTTCGGCGACGACGACGGCGACGGCGACGAGGCCCGTGTCGTGGCCGGGGCACTGGTACGCGGCGGCTGGTCCGGGCTGGACGGGGTGTCGCTCACCGAGCTGCTCGCGGCCGGACGTCCGCCCGGCCGTGCGGACGTACCCGAGGGGGCGCGGCGGCTGCTGGCGGGCGGCCCGTCCCGGTGCTCCTCGGCGTCCGGAGTGCTGGCCGCGGCCGCGCTCGCCTTCCAGCACGACCCGGCGGCGTACGACCGGCTGGGCATCGGCGAGCTGGCCGTGGCGGAGGTGCTGCGTCTGCGGTCCGCCGGCACGAGGGCGGCACCGGCCGCGGACCCGTCGGCCACGGACCGCCGCCGCGCGCATGCCGAGGCGGGCCGTGCGGTGCTGGCCGCGCTGGATGCCGGGCCGGATGCCGGGCCGGATGCCGGGCCGGATCCGGGCCGAGCGGATTTCCGGTGAACGTCTGCTGCAGCCTGCCGAGAAGGGAACGTCCTTGGCTCTGCCCGGAGTTACCCTGGCAAGGCGCACCGACCGGACGGGGG
Organism: Streptomyces sp. NPDC007205; assembly: GCF_040634095.1. Lineage (NCBI taxonomy): Bacteria > Bacillati > Actinomycetota > Actinomycetes > Kitasatosporales > Streptomycetaceae > Streptomyces > Streptomyces sp. NPDC007205. The sequence goes on along the minus strand of NZ_JBEYEW010000014.1, from coordinate 11,956 downwards.
ACGGTACATGGGCATGCGGTGGACGCCGGCGGTTCTCCACCGGCCGCGGCATGGACGGGTGCAGTGCGTGCTGTGTCCCTTCCGCTGTTCGCTGAAGGACGGTGAGACGGGGTTGTGCGGGGTGCGCCGCCGGTCCGGGGACCGGCTGGAGACCGCGACCTTCGCGTCGTCGGTGCGGCACTGGGACACCGTTGAGCGCAAACCGCTGTACCACTACCGGCCGGGCACACCCTGTCTGACCCTGGCCGCGCCCGGCTGTACCTTCGCGTGCGACTACTGCATCAACCACCGTATGTCCCAGTACGGCCGGGTGGACTCCGTCCGCTGGGACGCCGAGCCGGTGGACCCGGCGGAGGTCACCGGCGAGGCCGCACAGCGCTCGGGGTGCGTCGCGATCTCCTACACCGAGCCCTCGCTGGCCATCGAACTCACTGCCGCGCTCGCCGAGTCGGGCCGTCCGCTCGGTGTGGACGTGGTCTGGAAGAGCAACGGCTTCCTCACCGCCGAGGCCGTCGACCTTGCCGCACGCCATGTCGCCGCCGTCAACGTCGACGTGAAGACCCTCGACGAACGCGACCACCGTGAACTGACCGGCGCCCTGCCCGGTCCCGTGCTCGACGCGCTCACGGGGCTGCGGGAACGCGGGGTCTGGGTGGAGGTGTCGACCCCGCTGATCCCCGGTCTCACCGCCGGCCCCGGCACGCTGCGCCCGATCGCCCGGGCGCTGGCCGCGCTGGACCCCGCGATCCCCTGGCATCTCGTCCGGGCCACCCCCGCCCACCGCCGCACCGGCCACGTGCCCACGCCGGTGGCCGACCTCGAGGCCGGGGTGCGGATCGGGCAGGAGGAAGGGCTGCGGCATGTGTACGTCGAGCGGGCCGTGGGTGCCGACGGGCGGGCCACCCGGTGCCCGCGGTGCCGTACCACCGTGGTGGCGCGGGACATCTGGGCCCTGGGCGAGAACGTTCTCGAAGACGGCAGGTGCCCGCGGTGCGGCACCGAGGTGGAAGGACGATGGTGACACCATGGCCGAATACCGGATGGTCGAGCACATCCCCGACCTGATCCAGCCCGAGGAGTACGAGCAGCATCCCGAAGGGCGCCTGGTGCGGATCAGCATCCGCGTCGACGGCGGGGGCGTCCAGGTGCTCGGCGACGCCTTCCGGCCCGAGGTGCTGGAGCAGCTGCTGCAGACGCTGGGACCGGACGCGATCGAGCAGATGCTCTGCGGCTGAGCACACGGCGGCGCCCAGGCATCTCAGTCGTCCGACAGCAGCGCCGTCAGTGCCGCCCGCAGCTCCTCCGGTGACGGCTCCGGCGGCAGTACCTGGCGGTGCCGGGCCGGCTCCCGCCAGGGGATGTGCGGGTAGTGCACGCGCAGTTCGCGCAGTCCCGGTCGCGGTGCGGGCCGCAGGTAGGGGTGGGACAGCAGCACCATCCGGGGCGGCCCGGACATGTCGGCGGTGAGCCGGGCGGCCACCACCTCGGCCTCCCGCAACGCCGTCGGCACGTCACCCTCCGTCAGCGGGCCGGCGGCCCACACATGGACCAGGTCCTCCGGACCCTGCAGGATCCGCGACCGCCACGGCTCGCCGAGCGGCACCAGGGCGCAGGGCCGGCCCAGCCCGATCACGGTGGCGGCCATCAGATGGGCCGCGAGCCGCAGCACGGATCCGACCTTGCCGTGCGTGGCGGGTGTGTCGTCCAGCACCAGGACCAGACCGTGCGGGTCGCGCGGCAGCCGGCCGCTGCTGGTGCGGTACAGCAGTTCGTCGCGGGCGTGCCGGGCCGTGAGCAGCTCGGTGGGCAGGGCGAGTTGGGTGGGCAGCAGCCGGTTGGCGGGGCCGTGCCGGGCCAGCCCGGAGCGGCCGGTGCCGCCCGCGCCGCCCATGGCGAGTCCGGTGTCACCGTCCAGCAGCCTCAGGCCCAGCAGGGCGCGCTGCGCGGGTCCGGGCGGGGTCAGGGAGAGCGGCAGCCGGCGCATCCGGGCCGGCAGGGTGGGGTCGGCGGCCACCGCATCGGGGCCGAGGATGCGCAGCAGCGCGACCAGCCGGTCGTCCACGGTGCCCAGCGCCGCGGTCAGTTCGGTGAGCGTGGGAGCGGTTCTGCGGGCGGGGACGGAGGAGCCGGTCAGCGCCCGGCCCAGGGCCTGGGCGAGATCGGCCGGGGTGACCTCGGGCGGGGCCAGGTACGCGGGGTCGGCGGGCAGGTCCGCGACCAGCAGCAGCGCCAGTCCCGCCAATGCGGGCCCCGGCCAGCCGAGTTCGCGCAGTGCGTGCAGGCCGCGGTGGTCGGCGAGGGTGCGCAGCCGGGGCGGGGTGGTGCCGTGCAGCAGCGCCAGCACGTCCGCCAGCAGGTCCAGCGGTACCCCGAACCCGTGGACGGCCGCGAGCACGGCGAGCCGTACCAGTTCCTCCTGGCCGGTGGGCGGCACGGGGGCGGCGGCGGTGCGCGGGCCGCCGGTGAACAGCTCCCACAGCACGGCGGCACCGGAGTTGTAGGTGGCCGCGAGCTGGTCGCCGACCGGGGACCAGCGCAGCGTCCACAGATGCCCGCCGACCCCGTCCGGCGGCACGAGCACCCGGATCCGGCGCGCGTCCTGCGCGTCCCAGACCTCGGCCACGGAGTCCTGGTCGGCGGACGCGAACGCCAGCAGCCGGGAGTCGGCGCACCAGGACAGTGCCGGCGCCCAGTCCCGGCCGCCGGCCTCGCCGAACGTCTGCCGCCGCTGCCAGGTGCCGGTGTCCCAGACCACGACCGGGCCGCCGGCGCTGCCCGGGGTGGCGGCCAGCCGGCTGCCGTCCGGGGACCAGGCCACGTGGCACACCATGGCCTGCGGGTCGGGCCAGTCCAGCACCCGCACCCGCCGGCACCGGCCGGTGGAGGCGGTGCTCCAGACGATCACCCGGCCGCGGGTGCCGGCCGCGAGCAGCCGGCCGTCCGGGGACCAGGCGGGCCGGCGCACCCCGTCCTCCACGGGCAGCCGCTGCGGGCCGCCGCCGTCCTGGGCGAGGTCGTGCACCAGCAACTGCCGGGGAGCGGCGCCGGGTTCGGGCGCGGCCCAGCGCAGCGGGCGCACCGGATCGGCGGTGACCGCCTGTCCCGCCGCGCGTTCGGCGAGCACTCCGCCGTCGCCCGGGTCCACCAGCCGGTTGACGCCCTGCTCGTAATGGGATGCCAGGACCAGCACGGGGCGGTCGCCGGCCAGGCAGGCGGCGTCGTACCAGCCGTGCGGGAAGCTCCGCACCGGTGCCTCGCCGCGCGGGCGGGTCGCGTCGGCGGCGTACTCGAGGATGCGGCCCGGCCCTGACTCGCACCAGTGCCGGGCGCCGTCGGGCGACCACACGAGGGCGGGGGCGACACAGCCCAGCCCGGCGTCCGGCAGGCTCAGTGCGCGCAGCACGCCCGGTGGCCGTTCCCCGGTGCGGGTGTGGACCTTGCCGACGGTGACCCCCATCGCGTTGGCCCAGCGGCGCAGCGCGGCCGGGTCGCGGCGCCGGTGCGGGCGCGGCACCGCCCCGGACGGCTCCCACACCGCGATGGTGTCCGCGTCGAGCCGGGCGGCGAACAGTCCGCTCGCCGACAGGCTCAGGTCGCCGGGGCCGGTGACCCGGCCGGGCAGCTGTCCGAGGAGGTCGAGGCGGGGGCCGAGGACGCGCAGCCCGTCCAGCTCGGAACCGGCGACCAGCAGGGAGCCGTCGTGGCTGAACGTCAGCGCGTTCATGCGGTACGGCACGAACTCGCGGCGCAGTTCCCGGCCGGAGCCCGGGTCCAGGAGCCGTAGCCCCGCGTAGTCCTCGACGGCGATCGCCCGCCCTTCCGGGGAGCACGCCACGCGGCGCAGGCCCTCGAAGAGCCCGCCGAGCGTGCCCGTCATGGTGCCGCCGTGCGGTTCCCACAGCTGTGCGGACGTCGCCGTGGCCACGCACAGGGTGTCCTGCCGGCCCGGGATCCAGCTCACCTCCACCACCGGGTCGATCCCGCGCAGCCGGGTCACGGTGCCTTCGGCGCGGTACAGCAGCAGGACGTCGCCGGTGCGCAGGCCCGCCGCGAGCAGCCGGGCGTCGGGCGACAGGGCCAGGGCGGTGATCTCGCCCTCGGTGTGGAGCCGCGCGGGCAGTTCCACGGGCTCTCCCGTGTCGGCGTCGAGGAGGACCAGCCGGCCCGCGCCGAGCAGGAACAGCCGGTCGCCGTCGGGGGTCCACACCGCCGCGTCGGTGCCGGGGCGCGGGTCCGCGCCGAGCGGGGGGCCGGGCCAGGGCAGCCGCCACACGACGCGGCCCTCGTCGTCGTAGCGCACCACCGTGCCGCCGTGCACCACGACCAGTCCGGTGCCGTCCGGTGACAGGCACAGGCCGCGGGCCTCGGCCGCCGGCACGGTGAGGATGTGCTGGGCGCTCCAGGCGCCGGCCGGCGGTGTGCTCACAGGCCCTCGCCCAGCTCGGCCGCGGCCCGCTCGTACATCTGGGCGGCGCGCTGGAAGTGGCCCGCCCGCTCCAGCAGTTCGGCGGCCTTGCGGTACTCGCCGCGCAGGGAGTGCTCCATGGCGACCTGGTTCAGCCGCCGCCGTTCGGCCTCCGGGGTGTGCGCCGCGGCCGGCCCGGTGGGCTCCGGTTCGGGCATCACTCCGGCCAGCCGGTCCAGCAGCTCCCGCGCGGGCTCGGACAGTCCGGCGGCGAAGGCGGGCGGTGCGGGCATCCACAGCTGCCAGGCGGGTCGTACGTCGGCCAGGCGCAGCCGCCAGGCGCCGTCGCGGCACAGCACCGTGATGACGTCCGGGCCGAGGCCGAGGACCTCGTCGCGTGCGGTGTCCGGCAGCGGCGGGTTGAGGACGCAGCCGCTCTCCAGGTACAGGGCGCCGGGACCGGCCTGGTGGACGGGTACGCCGAAGGGCAGGGCCTGGCACAGTCCGGGTGGCTCGGTCACCAGGTGGCGGCCGGGTCCGAAGGCGACGACGGCGGTCTCGTGCAGCGGCCGGGTGCGCAGGAAGCGGCGCAGCGCGTCGAGTTCGCCGTCCGCGACCAGCACGGCGTCGACCCGGTGCGGGGCTCGTGCGCTGGCCACCAGGCGGACCGGCAGCGGCGGCCCGAGGGCGGGCACGGGCACCGGGATGCGGACGGGCGGGGTGGCTGCCGGCACGTGGCGTGCGTCGAGGAGTTCGCCCGCGGCGGCCTCCCCCAACGGCCGCCACTGCCAGGGCGGTCCGGACACGGCGCGTTCCACGACGAGGTGCCCGGCGGGCGGGACCTCCTCCAGCAGTGCGGCGTCGTCCAGCGGAAGCCGCAGCCGTACGTCGACCAGCAGCCGGCAGTCCGGGTCGGCCGCCCGGCAGGCCACGGTTCCCGGCAGCCTGCCGCAGGCCTCGACCAGTCCGGCGGGTACGGCGCCGTCCGCGGCGCTCAGCCGCAGCAGCAGCCAGCCCGCGTCCCGGCCGTCCGGTCCGAGCCGCTCGACGGGGGTGAAGGTGGTCGCCACGCCCGTGGCCAGGCAGCGGCGCAGCAGCCAGCGGCCCAGCGCGCCCGGTGCGAGGACGGCGACCTCCTTCAGGCCGGGCGGCGGGCCGGCCACCGGGCTGTGGGCGGCGAGTTCGGCGAGGGACACCGGCTCCCAGGCGGCGACGGTGGCCAGCTCGCCGATGGCCCGCGGGACGCGTGCGGCCGGCCGGTCGGGCCACAGCAGGCCGTCGGCGTCGGCCTCGCAGACCACGCCGCCGTACCCGGCAGCCAGGGGCAGGCCCGGCTGGTGCCCGGGGGTGAGCAGCGCCCACACGGACGGGTCGTACGGCGATCTGCGCAGGCCGGGCGGGCCCAGTTCCGCCGTCGCCGCGACATGGCCGAGGGCGGCGCGGGGGGACGGGAAGCGGACCACGGCCGACCAGCCGGCCGGCTCGCCCCGCTCCCCCGGCTCGGCGGCCGGGGGTTCGCCGGGCGGCGCGGGCGGTGTGTCCTGGCCGTGCGGGGGCTTGGGGATCACGGTGATGGACCGTGAGCGGTCGGCCGGCGCGGGCACGGGCGCGGGCTGCTGTGCGGGAAACAAGGGGAACGGCCGCTTCTTGCGCCGCCAAAGAGTACTCATGGATCCCCCGATGTGTGGATCTGCCGATGCCGCTCGCCTGGGGCCCTTCTGATGGATCTCCGCGGTGTCGCCGGAAGTCCGTCAGAAGGGGCCTAGTCCCGTGCCGGGCCCGGCGGCGCGGGTCCGGTGGGCACGCCGGTGGTGTCGCCGAGGGTGCGGGCGGCCCACTGCTGCCAGCGGTCGGCGCAGCCGCTGACGCCGGCCCGGTAGGAGGCGGCGAAGACCAGGGCGCCGAGGTCCGGGCGGCGGATATGGTCCGCCGCGGTGACCGCCCATGCCTCGGTCTCGGCCCGCTCCCGGGCCGGCGTGAGCGAGCCGATGTGCTCGGGCACGGACGCCAGGGTGCGCAGCAGGGCCTCGTGCTCGCCGTACGCCAGCGCCGCGGCCAGCTGCCGGCCCAGCCGGCGCCGCAGCCGCTCGCCCGCCGTCCGCGGCTGCGCGACGGCGAACTGATGCTCGGCGGTGGCGTACGACCGGGTGCGGGTGACCAGGGTCCAGCCGGCGCTGAGCAGGTCGCCGCCCTGCTCGAAGCACTCGGCCGCCGCCTCGAACCGTCGCGCGGACAGCAGGCATGCGGCGGCCCGGCCCGGCCGGCGGGCGCGCCGCCAGAGGTCGGCGGCGCGTTCCGGGTCGCCGGCCTGCTCCCACAGCTCGGCCGCCTTCAGCGGATGGCCGGCCTCTTCGTGGCAGCGGGCGGCCTCGGCGTAGTCGCCCGCCTGCTCGTAGCAGCGGGCGGCGTACGCGAGGAGGTCGGGTGATCTGGTCATTCGTGGGCGCGCCTCGGTTCGCGGTGCTGTTCCCCGTCGGCCGGATCGGTCTGCGCGGGCAACTGCCGGGCCTGCGGCTCACGTTCCTGGTCGCGTACCTCTTCCGGGACGGGGCTGCGGTCCAGCACCCGGCCGATCGCGTGGGCGATCTCCTCGTGGGCGGCGTCGTGGTCCTCGATCCGGGCGGTACGGCCGATGTCGTCCACCTGGAACAGCTCGACCTCGCCGGTCTCGGCGTTGAACCGGAAATCGACCCTGACCCGCATCGCTCAGGCCTCCATCTCGAACTGGATGTTGAGCGTGCCGCCCGTCTCGTCGACCTGGATGTCCTGCACGCCGTGCTCGCGCGCGTACGCCACGATGGCGTCGCGGTAGGCCACGGCCAGCACCTCGTGCACCGGGCGCAGAAAGCCGGTACGGGTGTCGCGCAGCCGGGCCTCGGCGTCCCGTTCGAGTTCCCCGCGGCGCCGCTCCGCCTCGGCGGCGGCCCGGCGTTCGGCCTCCGCGCGGGCCTCGGCGTCGATCTCGTCGCGCTGCCCGGCCAGTCTGCGCTGCCCGGCGAGCCGCTCCCGCTCCTCCTGGCGGGCGGCCCGCTCCGCGGCGTCGCGGTCGGCGCGTTCCTGGGCCTGGGCGCGGGCGGTGCGCTCGGCCAGCGACTTGCTCAGGCCCGCCCAGCTGTCGTCGAAGTACGGCTCGGTGTGCTCGGCGGTGGCGTTCACGTCCACCGTGCCCTGCAGGGTACGGGTCACCTCGGCCTCGGCGGTCACGATGTCGCTGAGCCGGGCGGTCATCTCGATCTCTCCGGTGTCGAGGTGGTAGACGACCGTGCCGCCGTCCATGTCGAGCCGGTAGGCGCCGTCCTGCCAGGTCCACCGGGTGTCGGCGCCGAGCGCGTCCTCGAACGCCCGGCGCGCCGGGGCGCCGAGCAGGGTGCCGAAATCCTCGCGCAGCGTGGCCTCGCCGGCCACCTCGGCGCTGGCCCGGCCCGTACGGCGCAGCTCTTCCTGCCATATGCGGGTGAGCCGGCTGGAGGCCCGGATGCGGACCCGTCGGGGATTGCACATGCTGGGGTACCCCCTCGTGTGTTCCCGCCCTCACTCGAACTGGTCGAGCAAGGCGTTCACTTCGGCAATGATACGAGACAGCTCTGCCTCGGTCTGGGTGTTCACGGGTGGATGCTCCCTCAACTCCCGTGACAGATCGGCGAGTTTGTGGAGACCTTCGACGACGCTCCACTCGCTGGGCCGCCGGCCGGCGGTCAGGGGTGCGCCGATCTCCCGGGCGTCGAGCAGGATCTCGTCGTCGCGGCGGCGCCGCCCGGCCGGCTCCCCGCCGTGCTTCTCCACCACGGCCTGGACGGCCTCCTCGACCGTGGTGCGGTCGGCCGGGTCGGTCCAGATGTGGGCCAGCGGCCACAGGTCGACGGGTTCGGCGGTGCGTGACTCGCGCAGCAGCGCGGCCCCGGCGACGAGTTTCAGGCTGCGCACCAGCCGGCGGTCCGACAGACGGACCCCCTGGATCAGTAACTGCCGTACCAGCTCCCGGTGTTCGCCGAGGACCGGGTCCAGGCCGACGTCCCTCAGCCGCAGCGTGAGCCGGCCCAGCCGTTCCACGGTCACCGTGCCCGAGGTGCGGTGACCGTCGAACGGCTGGGCGGCGGTGTCCGCACTCCGCGCCTGTTCGGCCGCCTGCACGGCGGCGGTGAACCGGCGGGTCTCGTGCTCCCAGCCCACCTGGAGCAGCCGTTCGAGGTCGGTGCCGCCCACCGGCTCCACCTCCAGCCGGATCAGGAACCGGTCCGAGAACGCGGTCAGGCCGGGATCGTCGGGTATCTCGTTGGTGGCGCCCAGCAGGCTGATCAGCGGGGCGTGCTCGGCCCGTGCGCCGTTGTGGTAGCGGCGTTCGTTGAGCAGGGTCAGCAGGGTGTTGAGGATGGCGCTGCTGCCCTGGAACACCTCGTCCAGGAAGACGAGTTCGGCGGTCGGCAGCATGCCCTCGGTGCGCACCTGGTAGGTGCCCTGCCGGAACTGCTCGAAGTCCAGCGCGCCGAAGATCTCCGACGGTTCGGTGAACCGGGTGAGCAGATAGCTGAAGTGGCGGGCCTCGATGTGCCGGGCCAGGGCCGAGATCAGCTCGCTCTTGGCGGTGCCGGTGGGCCCGAGCAGCAGCGCGTGTTCCCGGCAGACCACGGCGAGCTGCAGCAGCCGCACCGCGCGGTCCCGGCCGACGAACTCGCCGTCGAGCCGCCGCCGCACGTACTCCAGGTCCCTGATGGTGTCGACGGTGTCCTGGCCCCAGCTCACCGTGCCTCCTTCCCTCGTGTCCCTCGTGACCGCAACGGTGTCAGCGCCTGCCCGACCGGCGCTGCTCGCGGCGTTTACGCTGCAGCTGCCCCACGATCTGCCCCAGTTGCTCGGGGGTGGGCGGCACCGGCGGGTCCTGGAAGTGGGCGGCGACGAAGGCGTCCCGGAAGACCGAGTGGATGTCGTCGCCGTTGCGTCCGCGCAACGCCGAGGCGATCAGCTCGTCCACACCGCCGCCGACGTCGATACCGAACTTCGCCGCGTGCAGGTTGATCATCTTCAGCCGGGCCTCGTCGTTGGGCAGGTCGATGGCGATGCTCTCGAAGCGGCTGGGCCGCAGCAGGGCCTCGTCGATCAGGTTCAGCCGGTTGGTGGTGCCGATCACCAGGGTGGGCACCTCCGGCCGGAAGCCGTCCATCTCGGTGAGGATCTGGGCGACCACGGCGTTGCCCGCGCGGGTACCGCCGTCGGAGTGCTCCGAGCGGCGCGAGGCGATGGAGTCGAACTCGTCGAAGACCACGACCGAGGGGGCGTTGCGGCGTGCCTCGGCGAAGATCTCCCGGACGTTGCGCTCGCTCTCGCCGACGTAGGTGCCCATGACCTCGGGTCCGGACACCACGAGGATGGTGGCGTTCATCCGGTTGGCGATCGCCTTGGCGAACAGGGTCTTACCGGTGCCCGGCGGGCCGTGGAAGATGAAGCCGCGCGGGATCAGCTTGGTGCGCAGGTGGTCGTGTTCGGGGGGCAGCCGGTGGTGGCCCATCACGATGTCGATGGCCCGCTGGATCTGGGCCTTGACCTCGTCGTAGCCGGCGATGTCGTCGAAACCGACGTCCGGCACCTCGAAGTTGCTGGACATCTGGGCCTTGAACGCCCGGATCGTGGAGTACAGGTCACGGGCGACCGGCGCCGGGTGGTCCTTGTGGACGCTCATCGCGAAGCGCATGGCCTGGCGCAGCAGGACGGGGTTCATGCCGGCGACGTGCTTGTAGAACTCGACGGGGTCGTACCGGTCGAACCGCCCGGCCTCGCCGACCGTGACCAGGGCCCGGCCCAGCGGCTGTTCCTCCTGGTCGTCGCGGAACCAGACGGTGCGTGGCACGCCGGTGATCGTGACGCGGGTGCTGAACCGCTCGGCCAGCACCTCGGGCACCGACAGCGAGGGCGCCGCGAAGGCGAGCATCACCCGCTCGGGCGCCCCGTGCAGCAGCTCGGTCACCTCCCGCGCCTCCGGCGAGAGCTGTCCGTCGGAGCCGCCGGCGAGCAGGTCGAGGTGCTGGACGACGAGCACGGTGTCGTCGTTGAGCGCGCGCACCAGCTCGCGCAGCCGGGCCAGCAGGCGCTGGCGCGGGTTCTGCTGCACCGGGGGGATGAGCTGCTCGCCGGGTGGCGGCTGCTCCTGCGGGTCGCCGTCGTCGCCCTCGGGGGGTTCCTCCAGTACCTCGGCCCGCAGTCCGGCCCGGGAGGCCATCTCCCGCCACAGGTGCGGCACCACCGGTTTCTCGGCCACGACCAGCACGGACAGCCGGGCCCGCAGCAGCGAGGCGACCTGGGCGATGTCCCGGCCGTAGGCGAGGACGGTCGCCTGGTCCTCGTGGAGCTCCGCGGGCTGCGGGTGCCGGTACACCGGTTCCTCGGGTACGGCCTGTTCGCGGGGCGGTTCGGTGCTGCCGCCCGAACCGGGCCGCTTGGTCAGGTCGTGCCGCGGCGCGGTGGGCGAGTACGCCGGTGCGTAGAGCGGGGTGCCGGGCGGCAGCTCCGACTGGAGCAGCAGTTCCGGTGAGACGGTCTCCCAGCTCAGCACGTCCCAGCCCGGCGGGAGCGGCAGAAGCAGCATGTACGGTCCGGAGGCCAGGGCCTGTTCGACGGTGATGTGCGGCGGCTGCCGGCGCAGCGCCGCCCGGGACGCCTCGTCCGGCGCTACGACGGACATGCGGCGCACGGTCGTGGTCATGCGGTACTCCCCCCACTCGCTTCGAGCCGTTCCACCTGCCGGTACAGCCGCACACCCGGCAGATACGCGGCACCGACGCCGCAACGCCCCCGCAACAGCCCCCGACGCACGCCTCCCGGCCCGGCCGGCCGAACCCACCGGCAAACCGCCGGGCAATCCGCCACGGACATACGACACACGGTCCTGGTCACACGGCACTCCCCCCACTCGCTTCGAGCCGTTCCACCTGCCGGTACAGCCGCACACCCGGCAGATACGCGGTCCCGATGCCGGAGCGGGCCCGCAGCAGCCGGCGGTGCGAGCGTTCCAGCCGGGCGAGTGCGGCCCACCAGTGGGCGACCGGGCGGGCGGCGGCCAGGTCGGGCGGCACGGTCAGGCCGACGCGGGCCCGGCGTATCAGCGACAGGTGTGCCTCCGCGTGGCGCAGCAGGGCCGCCTCGTACACGTCGATCACCAGCTCCCGTTCGCTCATCCGGAGCTGGTCGAGCAGCCGGCCCCGCCACAGGGCCTGGGCCGGGGAGGCGGGTGCCTCGCAGTAGACGGTGGTGATCAGGCGGCGTCCTTGAGGATGTGGCAGCAGTACGTCCTCCAGGAGGAGTTCGGCCTGGGTCTCGCCGACCCGGTCGGGCCGGTCGAGCAGGGCGGTGAGGGGTGAGGCGGCCCGCAGCCGGCCGGCCAGCGTCGGGTCGGCGATGTGCGGCAGCGCGGGCGCGACCACCGCGTGGTGGGCGAGCACGTCCCACAGGGAGCGGTACGCTCCGTCCGCGACCCCGGGCTGCTCGCCCGCCAGCTCCTGCTGGTCTTCGACGGCGCCAGCGCACGGGCGGGCGCGAAGGTGGAGCACCTGGACGACGGGC